>JBGSPZ010000290.1:0-2343 GCA_041738375.1 Parerythrobacter sp.
GTCGACCTCGTGCAGCGCGATGCCGAGCATCCGCGCGCGGGTGGTCTGCGCCTTGGCGCTGGTGATCGCGACCTTCTGCCCGACCAGCGCGTTGACCAGCGTGGACTTGCCCGCATTGGGCGCGCCGAGCACGGCGACGAGGCCGCAGCGGGTGGAGGGTTCGGTCATGTTATTTGGTCCTTCGAGACGCTCGGACTGCGCCCTCGCTCCTCAGGATGAGCGGGACAGGAAATCGTGCGCGACGGGCAAACAGGCCGCTCTCCCTGAGTAGCTTGATGCCGCAGGCTGAGAGCGTCTCGAAGGGTCATCCGAACCGCTCCATGAACTGCTGCGCTGCCGCGGTCTCCGCCTCCTGCTTGTTGCTTGCGGTCGCCTCTGCATCGCCCACGCCATGAACCGAAACGCGGACGGTAAACCGTGCCTTGTGGTCCGGTCCCGATCGCCCGAGCAGCTCGTATTTCGGCGGGCGGCGCTGGTTGCCTGCGGCCCATTCCTGCAGCGCGCTCTTGGGGTGCTTCGCGTGGCCCACGGTCCCGCCGAGCGCACCGGCCCAGAGATTGAGGACGATCGCCCGGGTGGCGTCGAAGCCGCTTTCGATGAAGCTGGCCCCGAGCAGCGATTCCATCACGTCGCCGAGCACGTTCTCGCTTTCCGCCGCGCCGTCGTCACGCGCCTGCTTGCCGAGGCGGATGTGCTCGCTGGTGCCGATATCGCGCGCCACGGCGGCGCAGGCGCCCTTGCTCACAAGCGCATTGAGGCGCTGTGCCAGCTTGCCTTCGGCACCATCGTTGTGGCGGAAAAGCCATTCGGCAATCGACAGGCCGAGCACCCGGTCGCCGAGGAATTCGAGCCGCTGGTAGTCGCGCGCCGCCCCGGTGCTGCCGTGGGTCAGGGCCTCCAGCCAGACTCCCTCGTCATTCACCGTGAAGCCCTGCGCCTCGAGCCAGCCTTTGCTGTCCGGCCCGAGCGTGCTCATAGGCCGTTGCCCACGCGTTCGCTGCGCAGCGCGGTGAACCAGGTCCACGGCAGCAGCCATTCGGCACTGCCATCGGTCGACCACATGATCACCTCTGCACGGCCGACGAGCAAATTCTGATTGACGATGCCGACCCCGCCACCGGCGACGGCGGCAAAGCGGCTGTCCTGCGAATTGTCGCGGTTGTCGCCCATCACGAAGATCTTGCCCTCGGGCACCGCGACCGGGCCGAAACTGTCCTGCGGCGATGGGCCGAAATCGAGCACGTTGTAGCTCCTGCCGCCGGGCAGCGTTTCCCTGAACCGGACATAACGGCAGGCCTGTCCGTCGGGCGTTTCGACGGTCTCTGCCATGACGTTGCAACTGGTGTTGGGCGAGAGCGGGATCACGAAATCGTCGATCCGTTCCTTGGGCACCGGCTGGCCGTTGAGCACCAGCTGCCCGTCCTGCATTCCGATCATGTCGCCCGGCACGCCGATCACACGCTTGATGTAATCGGTCCCGTCGATCGGGTGCTTGAAGATCACGATATCGCCGCGTTCGGGCTGGCCGGCCAAGACACGCCCCGGAATCAGCGGCGCGCTGAACGGCAGGGAATGCTTGGTAAAGCCATAGGGCCATTTCGAAGCGATCAGGTAGTCGCCGTTCTCGAGCTGGGGCAGCATGCTCTCGCTCGGGATATTGAACGGCGAGAAGAAGAAGCTGCGGAAGATGATCACGATCGCCGCCAGCTTGAGCAGGAAGACGAAGAAACTGTCTTCCTTCTTTTCCGGCTTGGCGGGGGCAGGCTCGGTCTGATCGACCGGTTTCGCGGGGTCGGCGGTCGTATCGGTCATCGGTGGCCTGTATCCGGAGTGGCGGCGCGGAATTCGTATCCGCGCGAACTGTGGGGCTTTGCAATCATCGCACCGTTCCCTACTCGCCGGATGCCCCAAGGGAAAAGGACTTTTTGCGATGAGCTCGACCGCTGCGATCTGGGAGCGACTGGAAAACCACCCCCGACGGGCGCTGCCGGAATTGTTCGAGGATGCTGGCCGCCTGGAACTGCTGAGCACCCGTCTCGCATGGGGCGAGGGCGAGACTTCGGGCGGAATACGCTTCGACTGGTCGAAGACCCATCTCGACGGCGAATTGCTGGATATGTTCGAGCAGCTTGCCGAAGCGAGCGGGTTTTCCGCCAAGCGGGAGGCATTGCTCTCCGGTGCGAAGATCAATGTCACCGAAGGCCGCGCGGCGGAGCATACGGCGCAGCGCGGCGTCGGAGCCGAGACCTCGGTCGAGGAGGCCGCCGCGCTCCACCTGCGGATGAAGCTGCTGGTCGAGGCGATCCACGACGGCGCGCTGGGCAAGGTCGAGCACCTGATCCA
>JBGSPZ010000308.1:0-6835 GCA_041738375.1 Parerythrobacter sp.
CCGGATGGAGCTCTTCGTATTCGGCAACGAAGGCGGATGGCACGCACGGCTGGTCGCCCGGCTCGACAACCTCGGCAAGGGCGCGAGCGGCGCGGCGGTGCAGTCGCTCAACCTGATGTGCGGATTGCCCGAGGAAGCCGGTCTATCGCTCACTGCCTAATTATTGGGCAAGTCTTGCCGCGAATCCGGGCAAGCGCAGCACCTCGTCACTTGCGTGCGGCCCTTTAAACGGCAACCTTGGCACTGCGAGTCGGAGAGATTCGCAGCAAGCGCTCGAAACCGGGGATCGCGGCCAGTTTGGCACGCTTCTTGGATAAGCTTGAGCATCGAAAAGCCGCCGTGCCGACCCGCCCTGCGGAGTCGGCCCGAGGCGCAGGGGCAAGGCGGTGCGCCGCCAGTTCCCGCCGGAAGAAGAGGGACCGCGTGAAAAAGATCGAAGCGATCATCAAGCCCTTCAAGCTCGACGAGGTGAAGGAAGCGCTGCACGAAGTCGGCGTTTCGGGCATCACCGTGACCGAAGCCAAGGGTTTCGGGCGGCAGAAGGGCCACACCGAGCTTTATCGCGGGGCCGAATATGTCGTCGATTTCCTGCCCAAGGTGAAGCTCGAGGTCGTCGTCCCGGACGCGATGGCCGAGCAGGTGGTCGAAGCGATCGCCGCCGCCGCCCAGACCGGTCGAATCGGCGACGGCAAGATTTTCGTCTCCCCGATCGAGAGCGCACTGCGCATCCGGACCGGCGAAAGGGACGACGCCGCGATCTGATTAATCTCCCCTCCCGCTCGCGGGTGGGACCGGGGGTGGGCCTGAAACGGCCACCACCGGACTTGCCCACCCCTAGCCCCTCCCGCATGCGGGAGGGGGACTGACAAAGGAAGACTCAATGGCCAAAGCAAAAGACCTGGTTAAGCAAATCGCGGATGAAGGCATCGAGTGGGTCGACCTTCGCTTCACCGACCCAAAGGGCAAGTGGCAGCACCTGACCATGGTCGCCGGCATCATGGGCGAGGACGAGTTCGAAGACGGGCTGATGTTCGACGGCTCCTCGATCGCCGGGTGGAAGGCGATCAACGAGAGCGACATGATCCTCAAGCCCGATCTCGAGCGGGTTTATATGGACCCGTTCAGCGCGACCCCGATGATGATCGTGTTCTGCGACATCGTCGAGCCTTCGACCGGCGACTGGTACAGCCGCGACCCGCGCACCACCGCCAAACGCGCCGAAAACTACATGAAGACCCTCGGCATCGGTGACACCGTCTATGTCGGCCCAGAAGCCGAATTCTTCATGTTCGACGATGTCCGCTTCGAAGACGGCTATGCCGGTTCGGGCTTCGCGATCGACGATATCGAACTGCCGACCAACACCGGCAAGGAATACGAGAGCGGCAATCTGGCGCACCGTCCGCGTGCCAAGGGCGGCTATTTCCCCGTCGCGCCGGTCGACAGCGCGGTCGACATCCGCGGCGAAATGGTCGCCACGATGATCGAAATGGGCCTCAATTGCGACAAGCACCACCACGAAGTGGCCGCCGCGCAGCACGAACTGGGGCTGACCTTCTCGACGCTGGTCCACACTGCCGACCAGATGCAGATCTACAAATACGTCGTGCATCAGGTCGCCCATGCCTATGGCAAGACCGCGACCTTCATGCCCAAGCCGATCAAGGACGATAACGGCAGCGGGATGCACACCCACATGTCGATCTGGGACAATGGCAAGCCGACCTTCGCGGGCAATGGCTATGCCGGGCTGAGCGACAACTGCCTCTATTACATCGGCGGGGTGATCAAGCACGCCAAGTCGCTCAACGCCTTTACCAACCCGACGACCAACAGCTACAAGCGGCTGGTCCCGGGCTTCGAGGCACCGGTGCTGCTGGCCTATTCGGCGCGCAACCGCTCGGCTTCGTGCCGCATCCCCTACGGTGCGGGCGAAAAGGCCAAGCGTGTCGAGTTCCGCTTCCCCGACGCGATGGCCAACCCCTACCTCGCCTATGCCGCGCTGCTGATGGCCGGCCTCGACGGGATCCAGAACAAGATCCACCCGGGCGAAGCGATGGACAAGAACCTCTACGATCTGCCCCCGGCAGAGCTCGCCGATGTTCCGACCGTGTGCGGAAGTTTGCGCGAAGCGCTCGAGGCACTCGAGGCGGACCACGAGTACCTGCTCAAGGGCGATGTCTTCACCAAGGACCAGATCGACGCCTACGCCGAACTGAAGTGGGAAGAGGTCTCGCGCTGGGAAACCACCCCGAGCCCGGTCGAGTTCGACATGTATTACAGCATGTAACGAGCGATTGCAGGTAGCATTTGAAGGCCCCGGCAGGAGCGATCCTGCCGGGGCTTTTCGTATTCGGTCCATGGACTTGTGCGGCAAGTTTCGCCTTGCGCTGGCGTGAGGCAAGGGACACACACGAACGGACATTTGCGGGAGGGGACACTGCATGCAAGCCTATCGGATTCTCTATGGAGCGGTCGCTGCGGCGGCTATGGCCTTGCAGAGCCCGGCATATGCCCAAAGCGGCGAGGCGATCGCCGCGCTGATCGAACAGGGCAAGGCGGGCGAGGCCGAAGCGCTCGCACGTCAGGCGCTCGCTGCCGCAGAGGCCGCCAGCGGCAGGCAATCGGCAGAGGCTGCCGAGGCTCAGCTCACTCTTGCCTATGCGTTCTTCGCGCAGGAAAAGTGGGACGCATCGATCGCCGCCATGGAGCGCCGCGCGGCAGTTTATGAAGCCATCGCCGGTGCCGACAGCGAGCAGGCGGTGTCTGCGGTGAGCGACCTGACCAGCGCCCTGATCGCTGTCGCCGACCGCGCCGAGGAGTCGGCCAACTGGACCAAGGCCGAGGCATCGCTCGAACGGATCGTCACGCTTTACGCCAGATTTCGCGAGCCCACCGATCGCGACGCCATCGGCTATCGGCGGCGGCTTGCCACAGCGATCAAGAACCAGGGTCGTCCGGCGGATGCCGAGCCGATCCTGCGCCAGACGCTCGATCTCGCCGAATCGACTTACGGTTCGGGCGACCGGCTGACGCTCGACCTGATCAACGATCTCGGGCGCACGCTGGAGGCGCAGTACAAGCACGATCTGGCGGGCGAGCTCTATGCCGAAGCGCTGGAGGTCGGCCGCAAGGCCTTCGGCGCCGACGACCCCGGCGTGCTGGTCTATGCCCAGAACATGGGCGCCTCGCTGATGTACCAGCAGCAGTTCGACGCGGCGCTGCCGGTGATCAAGGACACGCTCGAACGGCGCACCCGCGTCCTCGGCCCAGACGCGGCGCATACGCTGTTCAGCATGTCCGACATGGCAACCGTGCTGACTTTCAAGGGCGATGCCGCTGCTGCCGGGGCGATCTGGGAAGACCTGGTTCCCCGCAGCGAGCGGGTGTTCGGGCCCGAGCATCCCTACACGGCGCAAATCCGCAACGGCTATGCGCTCTATCTCGATCGCGCCGGGAACGATCCGGCGAAAGCGTTGCAGGAAGCGCAGCTCGCAGCGGACCTCGTCCGCGCGCGGCGCGACGTCGTCGGGCTCGATCCGCGCGGCCAGCGCACGCTCGCCACCTTCACCGAAGAGGACGCGTTCTATTTCGAGCTGTGGCTCCATACGCTGCATCAGGCTGGGCAGCAGGAAGGCCTGCCGCAGATCAACCGGATCGTGTTGTTCTATGAAGCCATCGGTGCGATCCAGGAGGCGATGGAAAGCCCCGCGAACATGGCGGTGATCCGCCGCGCCGCCGAGCGTGCGGCAGAGTTCGAAGGGCCAGAGCTAGCTGCGCTCGCCAAAGAGCGGCAGGAACTCAGCCAGCAATGGCAGACGCTCGCCACGACCCGCTCGACCCTGATGGGGCAGAGTGCCGACAGCAGCCGCATGGCCGAGATAGAAGGCGAGCAGGCACGGCTGGAGGCGGCGATCAAGGCGATCGACGAACAGTTCCTCGAGAAATTCCCCGAATTCTTCACTCTCCTGCGCCCGCGACCGGTCGATGCGCCCGATCTTCAGGAGATGCTCAAGGGGCGCGACGAGGCGGTGCTAATCGTTTTGCCGACCGCGCTCGGCACACATGTCATGGCGATTTCCGGTGAGGAGATGGACTGGCATGTGTCCGAACTGCCCGCGAGGACCATCGACGAGGTCGTGCGTCGGCTGCGGTGGGACCTCGGTGCATCGGTCGAAGCGACGCCGGAAGAAAAGGCCGAATGGATCGCCGAGGGACAGGGTCAGGGCCCCTACCCCTTCGACCGGCGGCTGTCCTGGGCGCTCTACAATCAGGTCGTTGCCCCGGTCGAATGGGTATTGGAGGGCAAGCGCCATGTCTTCGTTGTCGCCGGCGGGAGCCTCTCTGCCCTGCCCTTCAGCGTGCTGGTGACCGACGAACCGCAGGGGCTGGACGGCGATCCGGCTGCCCTGCGCGCCACCGGCTGGCTGGCGGACAAGTATGCGCTGGCGCAGCTCCCCTCGGTCCAATCGCTCGCCTTGCTGCGGCAATTCGGCAGCAATAGCGATGATGCCGATGGTTTCATCGGCTTCGGCGACCCCACCCTCACCGGCGTGGCGCAGACCCGTGGCGGGGGCCAGGATGTGCGCGGGGGCACGCGTGACGGCGGCGCAATCCGCGCGATCGGGTTCAGCCAGGCCTATGTCCCCTCAACCGACGCCGACGGATTGCCCAAGGTCAATATCGAGGCGCTGCGCGGGATGGCGCGGCTGCCCGGAACGGGAACCGAACTGGAGGCCATGCGCAAGGTGCTCGGCGCACCCGCCAGTGCCATCATGACCGGTGACCGGGCGACCGAAGCCGCTGTGAAATCGGCGGACCTGTCCAAAGCCGCGATCGTGACCTTTGCAACGCACGGGCTGCTGGCCGGCGAGATCGACGGATCGAGCGAGCCCGGTCTCGTCTTTACTCCCCCCAAAACCGGGAGCGCGTCGGACGACGGGCTGCTGACCATGACCGAGATCGCCATGCTCCGGATGAACGCGCGCTGGGTCATCCTGTCGGCCTGCAATACCGCTGCGGGTGACGGCAGCGCGGGGGCATCAGGCCTGTCGGGCCTCGCCAAATCGTTCTTCCTTGCCGGGGCGCAGAGCCTGCTCGCCTCCCACTGGCCGGTGCGAGATGCAGTGGCGGCAGAGCTGACCGTCGGCGCGATCTCGGCGCAGCGCGACAACCCCGCGCTCTCGCGCGCCGAGGCGCTGCAAAAGGCGATGCGCGATATCCGCAACGATGCGAGCCACGACACCGACAAGGACACCTGGGCGCATCCCAACGCCTGGGCCCCGTTCACGCTGGTGGGGGATGTCGAGTAGCCGGCCGCTCGCTCAGCGCGGCATCAGCATGCCGCGCTTACCGACCACGATAAAGGCGGCGACCATCGTCAGGGACCAGAACATGGTCAGCCAGTCGAGCGGTGCAGGGCCGTTTGCAAATCCAAGATGCGCGGCCAGCGCCCAGCCGCCCCCGAAGAGGCCCACGAGCCCCAGCGCCAACGCACCCGACTCGTGACCCAGTGCGCGCAAAAGTTCGTCTTGGTATCGTTTGGAAATCAGCGAAAGGACGACCCCTATCGCAATCAGCCCGATGGCGGAAACCAGCGCGGCAGCGGGGGCGACAATGCCCCCC
Organism: Parerythrobacter sp.; assembly: GCA_041738375.1. GTDB lineage: Bacteria > Pseudomonadota > Alphaproteobacteria > Sphingomonadales > Sphingomonadaceae > Parerythrobacter_A. The sequence goes on from JBGSPZ010000308.1 coordinate 5,626, forward strand.
GGCCCGCCCAGCGCAGCAATCGCCAGCGCGGCACCGAAAGCAAACATCGTTGCAGCGCTATAGCCCAGCATCGGGCGCTGCTCCTCGATCTCCTCGGCATCCTCGACATTCATGAAGGCCGCGCCGGCCTTCGGACGCGCCAGACCAATGCCGATGGTGAGCGCGACAATCACATAGAGCATCCCCACCAACCCAGCGACCGTTTCCGATGGTCCCAGTGAGCCGAGCCCGCCGTTATCGGCAAGGTGCAGAAATCCGAAGGTGGCGGCAAATCCCACAACCGCGCCCAGCGCCGACGACAGCAGCACCTTCTTCCACTTCCGGGGTTTAATCGCAGCTTCGCTTGTCATCGTCGTCATCCTTCCGGCTCCCACTGGTCGATGAACAATTCGGGCACGGAGACTGCAAACAGCTTCGCCATACGCAGCGCAAGCGGCAGCGAAGGGTCGTATTTGTCCGTCTCCACCGCATTGATCGTCTGCCGCGAAACGCCCAGCCGCCGGGCGAGTTCGCCCTGGCTCCAGCCGTGCCGCTCGCGGTAACTCTTTACGTGGTTCTGCACCGAATCATCCAGTTGCCTGTAAAGAGCTCTTTACTGTAAAGAACTCTTGTCAGTCAAGAGCTCTTTACAGCCGTAGCGGGAGCGATTCCGAAACGATTTTCCTACACGCGAAAAATCTGCATGATGCCTTCGTCTCCCCCCACCTTTGCAGGAGGCAGCATGACGATCCATCAGAATCACCGCTCGATTTTCGACAGCATCCGCGACCTTGTGGCGCGCGGGATGCAGGTGACCCACTCCGGCCACACTGCTGACACCGTGTCGGAGGTCCCCGTTACGGATCATGCGACCGGTGTTCCGCCAGTCACCGGCACGCGCCGAACCGTGGGCCCGCAAGGCATCGCGCTGATCAAGCGGTTCGAGGGCTGCGCGCGGCTCCGCACCGACGGGCTGGTCGAAGCCTATCCCGATCCCGGTACCGGCGGCGAACCATGGACCATCGGCTGGGGTTCGACCGGCCGCGACAGCTTCAACGGGGGCAGGATCGGACCAGGGACCGTGTGGACACAGAAGCAATGCGACGATCGGCTGGAGCGCGACCTTGTCCGCTACGCGAACGGCGTGGATCACGCCCTCGGCGACGCGCCGACCTCGCAGCAGCAATTCGATGCGCTGGTCAGCTTCCACTACAACACCGGAGCCATCGGT
>JBGSPZ010000324.1:0-2424 GCA_041738375.1 Parerythrobacter sp.
CGCCCGCGCTGAGCGCTGCCACCGACGGCGAGAGGTTCCTGCCGCCGAGCAGATATCCTTCGCTGTCCTCGGTCGACTTGCGCCAGGCGTAGAGCCCGATGGCGAGCATGAGGATGAAATAGGCGGCGAGCGAGATCAGGGTTCCGGTCTTCATGCTTCGCAGGGGTAACAGGGTGGGGACGGCAAGGCCACAGTGCGCTTGTGCCTGTTCCCGATTGGGCTAGGTTCGCGCGCACACCGCAACCGAGAGGAGCACGCCATGACCCAGCCCGCCCGCTTTACCGGCAAGACCGTGATCGTCACCGGATCCTCGATGGGGATCGGCGAGGCCATCGCGCGCCGGTTCCATCGCGAGGGGGCAAATGTGGTGCTCAATTCGCGCAAGGCAGAGGATTGCGAGAAAGTCGCCGCATCGCTCGGCGGGGAACGGGTGCTGGTGGTGGCGGGCGACGTCTCCTCCTCCGCCTTCGCCAGCGAAATCGTGGCGAAGACGGTGGCGGCGTTCGGCGGGATCGACGTGCTGGTCAACAACGCCGGGGTCGGGCGCACCGGCCGCCTGTCCGACGCGTCGGACGAACTGATCGACATGATCATCGACATCAACCTCAAGGGCATACTCTACCTCACGCGCGAGGCGTTCCCGCACCTGCTCGCGGCGAAGGGGAATGTGATCAACATCTCCAGCGTCTCGGGTCTCGGCGGCGACTGGGGGCTGGGGGTCTACAACGCGAGCAAGGGCGGGGTGTGCAACCTGACCCGCGCGATGGCGCTCGAATTCGGCAGCCAAGGCGTGCGCGCCAACGCGGTGTGCCCGTCGATGACCCGCTCCGACATGACCACCGGGGTGACAACGAGCGAGGCGGCGATGAAGATGCTCGCCAACCGCATGCCCTTGGGCCGCGCGGCGGAGCCGGACGAGATTGCCGGACCGGTGCTGTTCCTCGCGAGTGACGATGCGGTGTTCGTCAACGGGGTCAATCTGCCGGTCGACGGCGGGGTGACCGCGTCCAACGGCCAGCCCAATTTCTTCGGTTAGGGGAGGAAAATGCCGATCGGAAGGCGCACCGCATTGGGCGGCCTGCTGGCAAGCGCCGCCGCCGGCCTCGCCGCCTGGCCGCTGTTGTCGCAGCAACCGGTAAAGGACCGGATCGGCCGGACCCTCGAGGAAGAAAAGCTGATCGAGCAATTGGGCGTTCCGGTCGTCAAGGTGCCCGGTGCAGCGGCGCTGGCGACGTGGGAGCAGATGCGCGCCAGCGGCGAGGGCTACCCCGTGATCCTCGGCGACATTTCTGCACTCGCCGACATCGTCGGCAGCATGGAGTTTTTCGCGGAGAATCCCGCAGGCAGTGCGCGCGAAACGATCATCGCCGAAGGTTCGGCGCTGGACTTCCCGGCCGTGATCCATGCCCTGCGCAAGGAAGAACGCGACCGGTTCCGCGCCGAATATCCGCAGTATGCGGACGAGATCGACGACGACACGGTCGATTACGGGCCGTGGCCGAAGCTCGCGCCGGAATCGCCGGGTCTCACCGTCCATGCCGATGCCTTGAGCGGCACGCCGTTCGACAGCGTGTTCATCGCCAGCGTGCCGAGCCCGCATGGCTGGCACGTCCCCGCGTGGTTCCACTGGGGCGGGTGGAACGCCAATCCGCTGCCGAAATATCATGTCGCGGCGCTGCGGACATGGGAAACACGCTATGGGGCCGAACTGGTCGGGATGGATGCCGCAACCCTCAACCTGCGGGTCAAGCGGCGACCGGAAACCCGCGCAGAGGCGCTCGCCCTGGCCCACGCGCAATACGATTATTGCAACGATATCGTCGATCAGGGCGTCGGCACGATCGCCAACCACGCCGCCAGCCTGATGGAGTCGGACTGGTGGTATTTCTGGTGGGACTGAGCACCCGATACAGGTCCGCTTCGTAGGAGCCGACGGTCGGTATATCGAGGCCGCGCGGCGGAGCCGGACGCACTGCGCGGAACCTTTGCCTGCCTTCCACCGTTAGCGAACCGAACCTGAAACAGGTTGGTCGCAACAAGGAAGCTATTATGAAACTGGAATTTTTTGGCTCCAGCGCGGCAGCGCTGGGCATGCTGGCGCTCGCCACCCCGGCATTCGCACAGGACGCTGAGACCGAGGGCCGCTTCAACGGTCCGTACATCTCCGTCTTCGGCGGCTCGAACAACGCCGCCGATTCGAACGACGACGGCTTCGAGTTCGATGTCGATGGTGACGGCGCGTTCGACGACAATGTGACCACGGTCGCCGGTGCCAACGCCTTCAGCCCCGGCTTCTGCTCGGGCAACCCGGGCACCTCGCCGACCCCGGTCTGCACAGGTAACGACAGCAAGATCGGCTACGGCGCGCGCATCGGTTACGACGTGCGCATGGGCGACGGACCGTTCGTCGCGGGCATCCTGATC
>JBGSPZ010000330.1:0-2295 GCA_041738375.1 Parerythrobacter sp.
TCGTCGACGCGCTCGACGATGATCGCCGGGGCCATGCCGCCCGCCGCGCACATCGGCACCAGCCCGCGCGTTTTGCCCTGCCGCTCGAGCTCGTCGACCACCGTGCCGATCAGGATCGAGCCGGTCGCGCCGATCGGGTGGCCGAGCGCGATCGAGCCGCCGTTGACGTTGACCTTGTCCCAGTCGAGTTCGAGATCACGCACGAACTTGGCGGCGACCACGGCGAAGGCCTCGTTGATCTCCCACAGGTCGATATCGTCCTTGTTCAGGCCGGCCTTTTCGAGCACCTTCTTCGCCGCCGGGACCGGCGCGTTGAGCATCAGCGTCGGATCGTCGCCCATATTGGCGGTCGCGACGATGCGTGCGCGGGGTTTGAGGCCGTGCTTGCGACCATAGTCGGCGCTGGTCACCAGCACTGCCGCCGCGCCGTCTACCACGCCCGAGCTGTTGCCTGCGTGGTGGAAGTTGCTGATCTCCAGATCGGGGTACTTCTGGTTGACCAGCTTGCGAAAGGTGGTGCCGTTGGCATCGAGCGGGACGTCGGCAATCTTGGCGAAGGCGGGCTCGAGTTCGGCCAGCCCCTCGCGCGTGGTTTGCGGACGCGGATATTCGTCCTTGTCGAGCAGCACGGTGCCCTCGTCGTCGACCACCGGGACCACCGACTTGTCGAACCGCCCTTCGGCCATCGCGGCGGCGGCGCGCTGCTGGCTGCGATAGCCGACCTCGTCCAGCTCTTCGCGGGTGAAGCCTTCCATGCTGGCGATAGCGTCGCCGCAGATGCCCTGGTGGCTCTGCGGGTGGACCTTCTGCAGCCGCTCGTTGTAGCTGCCCATCATCGGCGGCTTGAGCCCGGCGCGCATCTTCTCCTGCGTCTGCGCGGCGGTCAGGCTCATCATCTCGGTCCCGCCGGCGACCACGCAATCGGCCATGCCGCTCATCACCTGCGCTGCGGCGAGGTTTACCGAGGTGATCCCGCCGCCACAAAACCGGTCAAGCGTCATGCCGCTGCTGGTCACGTCGTAGCCCGCGTCGAGCGAGGCCATGCGGCCCATGTCGCCCGCCTGCAAACCGTCCTGCGTCGAGACCGACCAGATCACATCGTCGACCGTGGTGGTGTCGAGATTGTTGCGGTCCTTGATCGCCTTGAGCACGGTTGCGGCGAGGTGCTGCGGATGCTGCGCGGCGAGCGCACCCTTGCCCTGCTTGCCGATCCCGCGCGGGGTGCGCGCTGCGTCGATGATGTAAGCCTCGGCCAAAGCAAATTCCTCTCTCGTTCGGGTTAGCGGTTGACGTTTCCGTAAAGCTTGGCCAGCAACGCCGCAAGGAAAGTTTCAAACAGAAATGGGAGTGGAGCGATGTCCGAGGAAGTCCTCACCGAAGTGCGCGACGGGATCCTGATCGTCACGATCAACCGGCCGGAGGCGAAGAACGCGATGAACCAGGCCGCGGCCGAAGGGATCGCGGCGGCGATGGACCGGCTCGATGCCGAGGACGATCTGCGGGTCGCGATCCTGACCGGCGCGGGCGGCACTTTCTGTTCGGGCATGGACCTCAAGGGCTTCCTGCGCGGCGAACGGCCGAGCATCGACGGGCGCGGTTTCGGCGGGATTACCGAGAAGGGCCCGGTCAAGCCGCTGATCGCTGCGGTCGAGGGCTATGCGCTGGCGGGCGGGTTCGAGCTGATGATCAGTTGCGATCTGGTGGTCGCCAATTCGGGCGCGAAGTTCGGCATTCCGGAGGCCAAGCGCGGGCTGGCTGCCGCAGCAGGCGGGCTGGTCAAGCTGCCGCAGATGATCGCGCCGAAGATCGCGATGGAACTGGCGCTGACCGGCGACTTCATCGATGCGCAGCGCGCCTACGATCTCGGCCTCGTCAACCGCGTCACCGATGGCCCGGCGCTCGATGCAGCGCTCGAACTGGCGGCGAAGGTCACCGCCAATGGCCCGGTCGCGGTGCGGGTGTCGAAGCAGGTGATCGTCGAGTCGCCCGGCTGGTCGTATGAAGAGCGCTGGCAGAAGCAGGGCGCGCTGATGCCGCAGGTGTTCATGAGCGAGGACGCGCGCGAAGGCTCGCTCGCCTTCGCCGAAAAGCGCGCGCCGAACTGGAAGGGCAAGTAACGATGGCGGGTCCGCTTTCGGGCATCCGCATCGTCGAATTCGCAGGGATCGGGCCGGGTCCGTTCTGCGGCATGATGCTGGCCGACCACGGGGCGGAGGTGATCCGGATCGACCGCGCCAGCGGCAGCCGCGGCGGCTCGCAGCCGGTCACCAGCAAGGATGTGCTGGCGCGCGGACG
>JBGSPZ010000347.1:0-3697 GCA_041738375.1 Parerythrobacter sp.
CGAAGATGAAGCCGCGCGCTTCCATCCCGGCGATGGCTTCCGCCCCGGCCCGGCGGACGTGACCGGCCATGTGACCGATCGCCGCCGACAGGCCTGCCCCATGCGCGATCAGCGTGGTGATGTCGCGAAATTGGATTCCGCGCGCGGGGAAATCGGGCACGGTGCGCACCAGCGCCTTGAGCTCGTCAACGGTCATGCGGTCTCCGATGTGGTCGAACCCCGATCACTAGCGCATCGCCCGCCAAAGCAAAGCGCCCCCGCATCGGACAATGCGGGGGCGCTCCGTTTCATGCGTGGCGAACTGCGATTTACTCGCCCGAACCCTTCTTCGGCTTCTTGCCGGACCAGATGTTCCGGTACGAAAAATACGCGAGTGTCGTGGCGATGACGAGGAACAGGATGAACCACAGCCCGGTCTGCTTGCGCTGCTGCATCTTGGGCTCGGCGGTCCAGGTCAGGAAGGCGGCCACATCGGTCGCCATCTGGTCCACCGTCGCCGTGGTGCCATCGTCGTAGGTGACCTGGCCATCCGCCGCGAGCGGGGCCGCCATCGCGAGATTGAGGTTGGCGAAATAGGGGTTGAAATTCAGGCCCGGCGGGGTGCTGAACTCCGGAAACTCCTGTGCCAGGCTCTTGCCTTCGGCGTTCTTGTAGGTTGCCGGATCGGCATAGCCGACGAGCAGCGAATGCACGTAGTTGGTCCCGTCATGCCGCGCCTTGGTCATCAGCGAGAGGTCGGGCGGGATGGCGTTGTTGTTGGCCGCGCGCGCCGCCACGTCGTTGGGGTAGACCAGCGGGAAACGGTCGGTCGGCAGGCCCGGGCGCAAGGTCGCTTCGCCGGTGTCGGGGTCGATCCCCGGCACCTGCCACTCGGCGGCGAGCGCTTTGACCTGCGCTTCGCTGTAGCCGAGGTCGGCGAGATCGCGGAACGAGACGAACTTCAGGCTGTGGCAGGCGGCGCAAACTTCCTTGTAGACCTTGTAGCCGCGCTGGAGCTGGACCTTGTCCCACTTGCCGAAGGGTCCGTCGAACGAATAGGCCACGTCCTTGGGCGCGAGATGGAACTCGTGCTCGGCGGTCGCCTCGTGTTCTTCGGTTGCGAAGGTATAGGCCCCGACGCCGAAGGAGAGCAGGGCAACACCCGAGAAGACGAGGCCGATGAGAATTGCAAACAGGCGGATCATGTCGCTATCTTTCCTTCGTCCTCAGGCCTTGGCCGCAACGGTCGCGCCAAGCTGCGCATCGTCGTCCTTGCCCAGCACGGCCTCGGTGATCGAATAGGGCAGCGGCTTGGGCCGCTCGATCGAGGAGACGATCGGGACGATCACGAGGAAGTGCAGGAAGTAATACGCCGTCGCTAGCTGGCTGAACATGATATAGGGTTCTTCGGCATGCGCGCCGCCGAGGTAGAACAGCGCGGCCATATCCACCATCAGCACCCAAAAGAAGATCCGGTACAGCGGGCGATAGCTGGCCGAACGGACCGGCGAGCGGTCGAGCCAGGGCAGGAAGAACCACATCAGGATCGCGCTGAACATCGCGAGCACGCCCCACAGCTGAGCGGTCAGGATGAAATCGAAGGTGAAGGCGCGCAGGATCGCGTAGAACGGATAGAAATACCATTCGGGGACGATCAGCGCCGGGGTCGAGAGCGGGTTCGCCTCGATATAGTTGTCCGGATGGCCCAGCGCGTTGGGCATGAAGAACACGAACAGGCAATAGAGGATCAGGAACACGCCCAGCCCGAAGCCGTCTTTCGCCGTGTAATACGGATGGAACGGAACGGTGTCGCTTTCCTTCTTCACTTCCACCCCGGTCGGGTTGGTCGAGCCGGGGATATGCAGCGCCCAGATGTGCAGGATTACCACGCCGGCGATCACGAAGGGCAGCAGGAAGTGCAGCGAGAAGAAGCGGTTCAATGCGGCATTGTCGGGCGCATAACCGCCGAGAAGCCAGATCTGCAGCGGTTCGCCGACCAGCGGGATCGCGCCGAACAGGCCGGTGATGACCTTGGCGCCCCAAAAACTCATCTGGCCCCACGGCAGGACGTAGCCCATGAACGCGGTCGCCATGCACAGCAGGAAGATGACCACGCCGAGCAGCCAGATCATCTCGCGAGGGGCCTTGTACGAACCGTAATAGAAGCCGCGGAAAATATGCAGGTACAGCACGAGGAAGAAGAAGCTCGCCCCGTTGGCGTGCATGTAGCGCAGCATCCAGCCCCAGTTGACGTTGCGCATGGTGTGTTCGGTCGAACCGAACGCGACCAGCGCATTGGGGGCATAGTGCATCGCGAGAATCACGCCGGTGACGATTTGCAGCACCAGGCAGAACCCGGCGAGCACGCCGAAATTATACATGTAGTTGAGGTTGCGCGGGACCGGGTATCCGGCGCCGACGGCATTATAGACGAGGCGCGGCAGAGGCAGCTTCTCGTCCACCCACTTCATCAGCGGGTTCTGCGGCTCGTAGTGGTTCGCCCAGGGAAAGCTCATGGTCTGTCTCTCGCTCCTCAGCCGACCGTAACCACGGTGCCATCGGCATTGAATTCATAGTCCGGTACCAGCAGGTTCAGCGGTGCCGGGCCTTTGCGGATGCGCGCTGCGGTGTCGTAGTGCGAACCGTGGCAGGGGCAGAAGTACCCGCCGTATTCGCCGCGCGCCTCGCCCTCGGCCGCACCGAGCGGGACGCAGCCCAAATGGGTGCAGACCCCCATGGTGATGAGCATCGCCTTGTGGCCAGCCTTGGTCCGTTCTTCCAGCGACTGCGGATCGCGCAGGTCCGACAGCGGCACCGCGTCGGCCTCGGCGATTTCGGCATCGGTCAGGCGGCGCAGGAACAGCGGCTGCTTGCGGAAAATCGCCTTGATCGCCTGCCCCGGCTCGATTGCCGAAACATCGACTTCGACCGTGCTTTCCGCCAGCACGTCGGCCGACGGGGCCATCTGGCTGATCAGCGGGTAGAGCACGGCGATGCCGCCCACCCCGGCCGCGCTCACCGCGGCGATATTGATGAAGTCGCGGCGGCGCACGCCGTCTCCGGTTGCATCCGTTTCCGGTGCGACCATGTCGGGTGTCGCGGTGCCAGTCGTGTCAGCCATCGATCGTGCCTTAAACCTTAACAGTGCGCCCGCAAGAAAGACGCGGGAAGGTTGCGTTTTCACCGATCCGGTTGGGCTGGCTGGAAGTATTGTCCCCACGCTTCGGGAACACCCCTGTCACGGCCTATCCGGTGCCGGTTTGCGCGCGCTGATAGACGGGAAACCGCCATGTGCCAACCGCCTTTTTGGCACCAGTTGTCCGCTTGCACGCAACCGTCAGCCAGCAATCCCGATGAGGCTCAACTGCCTGCCGTAGCTGGCTTCGCTGCGGTGGGTCGCGCGGCGGAAGGAATAGAAGCTGACTTCCTCGCGGTAAGTGTCGCGGCTGAGCGGATCGACATGCTCGACCCCGGCCATTGCCAGCCGCTTGCCGACATACGCTTCGAGATCGAATTGCCAGTGCCCTTTGCGGCCGACGGTGAAGAACTTCGCGTCGTCGGCTTCAACAAACTGGTCGCGAAACCCGTCATCGACCTCGTAGCTTGCTTGCGCGATGCATGGCCCGATCGCCGCGACGATGCAGTCGCGCTCGGCCCCGAGCGAGACCATCGCCTCCACGGTCGCTTCGATCACCCCGCCGTGGGCCCCGCGCCAACC
>JBGSPZ010000385.1:0-2021 GCA_041738375.1 Parerythrobacter sp.
CGTCCGCACCGTACCCATCGGCGTCGGCGCAACGCGCGACTTCATTCGTGAGGTCGCAACATTGGCCGGGGTAGACCCGGCCCCCGCGCTCGACGACGATGGGTCCCGCATGCCGTGGTGGAGCCGCTCGGTCGATTCGACCTACCTCACCGGCAAGCGCGTTTTCATCTTCGGCGATGCAACCCATGCGGTGGCCGCCGCGCGGATCGCGAGCGAGGAACTCGGCTTCGTGGTGTGCGGGCTCGGCTGCTACAACCGCGAATTCGCCCGCGATATCCGCGCCGCCGCGAAGCTCTATGGTGTCGAGCCGCTGATCACCGACGATCACCTCGAAGTCGAGGACGCGATTGCCGCCGCTTCGCCCGAACTGGTGCTCGGCACGCAGATGGAGCGCCATATCGCCAAGCGCTTCGGCCTGCCCTGCGCGGTGATTTCCTCGCCGGTGCATGTGCAGGATTTCCCCGCCCGCCACAGCCCGCAAATGGGCTTCGAAGGCGCGAATGTGATCTTCGACAGCTGGGTCCACCCGCTGGTAATGGGGCTGGAAGAGCACCTGCTGGTGATGTTCCGCGATGACTTCGAATTCTCCGACGAAGCGGGCGCCTCGCATCTCGCCGCACACACGCCCGCTCGCATCGTCCCGGTCGCCGCCAACGAGGTTGAACCGGTCGCGGCAATCGATGCGCTGTGGACCGACGAGGCCGAGCGCGAGCTGAAGAAAATCCCGTTCTTCGTCCGCGGCAAGGCGCGGCGCAACACCGAGCTCTACGCCACCGAGCAAGGCCGCGGCCGGATCGACCTGGCGACGCTGTACGATGCGAAGGCGCATTATGCCCGGTAGTCGCGCGCCTCTGACGCACCCCCGGGTGCGCGTCGCCTTCGTGACGCTGGACAACCACCTGAAGGGGGCGGTCGAACGCGCGGACCGGCGGCTCGACGAGACCAATATCTCGCTCTCGCTCCACGCCGCTTCGGACTGGGATCGCGGCGGCGATGCGCTGGACCAAACGAAGCGCGCGATAGCCGCTGCCGACATCGTTATCGTCACCATGCTGTTCCTCGAAGACCATGTCCGCGCCATCCTGCCCGCGCTCGAGGAACGCCGCGAGCATTGCGATGCGATGGTCTCCATGATGTCGGCGGGCGAGATCGTGAAGCTGACCCGCATGGGCGGCTACCGGATGGACGCCCCGGCAAGGGGGCCGCTCGCGCTGCTCAAGCGGCTACGCGGATCGAACAAGCAGGGCGCAAGTTCGGGTGCCGGCCAGATGCGGATGCTGCGCCGCCTGCCCAAGATCCTGCGCTTCATCCCGGGCACCGCACAGGATGTGCGGGCCTATTTCCTGACCCTGCAATACTGGCTCGCCGGTTCGGAAGACAATGTCATCGCGATGGTGCGCGCGCTGATCGACCGCTACGCTGCGGGCGACCGGCTGACCCGGCGCGGGATGACCGAACACGCCGCGCCGCTCGAATATCCCGAGGTCGGCGTCTATCACCCGCGCACCGACCAGAGGATTTCCGAGAGCCTCCGCCTGCTGCCGCGCAAGAAGGGCAGGAACGGCACCGTCGGGCTGCTGATCCTGCGGTCCTACCTGCTCGGCAACGATGCAGCGCATTACGACGGTGTGATCGCGGCGATGGAGGATGCGGGCCTGAGCGTCATCCCGGCTTTCGCTAGCGGTCTCGATGCCCGTCCTGCAATCGAGAAGTTCTTCCTGAAGGACGGCAAGCAGGTGGTCGATGCGGTGGTCAATTGCACCGGCTTCTCGCTGGTCGGCGGGCCGGCCTACAACGATTCCGATGCTGCGGTCGAAATGCTCGGTCAGCTCGATATCCCCTACATCGCGGCGCATGCGATCGAGTTCCAGACGCTGGAGGAATGGCGGGGCCGCAAGCAGGGCCTGCTGCCGCTCGAAACCACCATGATGGTCGCGCTGCCCGAACTCGACGGGGCCATCGTGCCCAGCGTGTTCGGCGGGCGAAGCGAAGCCGTGAGCGGACCCACCCGCGCGATGGCC
>JBGSPZ010000025.1:0-11924 GCA_041738375.1 Parerythrobacter sp.
GCCCGCTTCGTTCCGCGTGCCTGCGCGCATCGCCGCCTCGGCCGCTATGCGGCGCGTCGTCGCGTCGGCCAGCGCGGTGTTGATGGAGACCAGTTCGGCCCCGACCAGCGTGCTGGTGGCGGTTTCCGACCCGCCGCCATCTTCGCTCGAGCTGGTATCGAGAATGACGATTTCGTTGGCGTTGGCGTAGTCGATCAGTTCCTTTTCCGACAATGCCAGACGCTCGCGCAATTCCTCGATCTGCTCTTCGAGAAAGTCGCGTGCCTCGATATTGGCCCCGAACCGCTTTTCGTAGTTGGCGGCGAGGAATTCCTGCGCCCAGAGATTGGCGACGTCCGATGCGACCTGCTTGTTGGGGCTGGAGAAGCGGATGTCGACCAGGCTGGAGTTGGGCACCGGGTCGACCTGGAGGTTGCCGATCAGCGTGCGCTCGATCCGCGATTCCGACACGTTCCCGTCGGCGAGATTGTAGGCGGTCAGAAACTGCTCGTCACGAGCGAGATTGCCCGCATCCATCACCCGCTGCGCAATGAACTTCGACTGGAGCAGCTCGTATTGCGTATTGAAGTACTGGAGGTCGGCCGAGCGCCCTTCGAGTTCGATCGGTTCGGCATCGGTGACGTTTGACGTCACCCGCGACATCTCGATGCGCGCCGAGGATCGATAGAGGGGGGTCGAAAGCAGGGTCGCAAGCAGGCCTGCGATAAGCCCGAGCGCGATAATTCCCAGCAACCAGTAACGCAGATTAAGCGCCTGATTGTAGAACCGTTCGAGATCGAGACCGAACGCCGCATTGCCGCCGTCGTCGGTGCTGGCCGGGGTCGCGGTGTAGTCCCCATTCGTGATGCTGTTGCTCATGGTGGTCTCGCGATCAGTTGCCAAACGCGCGGTCTATCAGGATCACGCTAGACGACAGCAAAGGAATGAACTGAAGGATGGTCTCGAGCGTGCGGCGCGATGCCGAATCGCCGACTGTCACGATGTCTCCCGGGTAAATCAGCGGGTCGGGATAGTTGCCGCGCTGAATGCCTTCGATGTTGAACACACCGATGTAGCGCTGTCCATTCACGGTGCGCATGACCAGCACATCGTCCGACTTCGCGTATTCATCAAGGCCGCCGGCATTGTTGATCGCGCGGATCAAGGTTTGCGACGTGGCTGCCGGATAAGTGCCGGGCTGGACCACCTCCCCGCCGATCGAAATCGACGGCGTGGGAAGCTCGGCAGGGCGAACGCGAACCTGCGGGCTCACGATGTACTGCCCGCGCAGGCGATCGGCGATCATCTGCGCAATCTGGTTCGGCGTCTTGCCGCCGACAAACAGGTCGCCGACCAAGGGGAATGCAATGTAACCCTCGGCATCGGTCAGATAGGTGCCGCTCAGCTGCTCGGCGTCGAGCACGGTAACCTCGATCCGCTCCTGGCTGCCGACGGTGTAGGCGCGCGTTCCGCTGGGCGCAGGCAACTCGGAAAGCTGGGCGACCTCCACATCCGGGGAAAGCCCGTATGCGCGATCCTTCGCACACGCCGACAGGGCCAGCACCGCAGCCAGCGCAAAACCCAATTTGCTGATTATTCCTGTCATCAGACCCTTCATTTCCCCAGCCGCCAAGGCCTTACCCAAGGCAAACCGATAGTCAAAACTGTTTCTGCTGGCAACGAACTGCCCGGATGGTGCCTATCCCGCAGTACCACGGGCTTACGAGCCTTCGCGATAGGTGCTCCGCTCGATGGCGAAAATGGCCACCAGCCAGACTGCGCAGAGCTGGAACAGCGGCGTGCGCAGCGGATAGTCGACCAGACTGGCGAACAGCAGGATCCCGGCGACCGAGAGCCACAGCAGCATGCGCGCAACACCCGCCGCCCCGCCGCCCAGTACGGTCCCCAGCGACCGCCCCAGCCACGCAAGCAGGGCGACAACCAGAAACACGGCAGGCACACCGCCTTCGATGATCAATTGCGCCCAATCGTTGTGCGCCATGTTCACATAGGACGATATCATCAGGGAGTCCGGTTCGTGAATATGGTACACTTCCTCGAACGAACCGAAGCCGCTGCCGAACAGGCCGTAAGTGGCGATCATCTCGCGCAGGGTCGGCAGCAGGCCCCACCGCAGGTCGTCGAAGGTTCCGGTGGTCGCGATCCGGTCGAGCGCGGGAATACGGTCGGATAATGCGAAAAGCGCAATCATTGCGCCGAGCGCGGCCAGTGCAACGCCCAGCACCAGGCCCGGACTCACCCTGGCTTCGGTCGTCTCGCTCACGCGTCTGCGCTGCCGGCGCAGACGACGGACCTCGATAGCAAGCATCGCGAGGCTGGCGCCAACAGCGACAAGTGTGGTTAGCAAGCCGGCGCGCGATCCGCCGATCAGGGCGGCCACCAGCACGACAAGATACAGGATGGCGAAGCCGATCCGCGGCATCGACCCGTGAAACGCGAGCTCGGGCATGGTCGCGCAATAGGCGATCAGCACCAGCGTCAGGGCCGACATGACGGCGGAATGATTGTGGTTGGCGAAGAATCCGACCGGCGAGCCGAAATTGGTAATCTGGTAGAAATAGAGCGCCGCAGCGTTGCCGCCGGTCACTTGAAGGATCCCAAGCATGGCGTTGAGCACGCCGATGCCGATCAGCAGCAACAGCAGAGTGCGCCGCGAGACACCGGTAGCCGCGACCAGCAGCAAACCCGCGATCGGCACCACCAGGCTGGCTAGCGCATTGAGTGTACGCGCGGGAACCATCGAAATGGGTCGCCAGACATCGGTGATCCCGAGGGCCGCGCCGAGCTCTGCCAGCGGCTCGCGCCCCGGCAACGCCTGCCACAAGCCAGGCGGCAGGGGAATCAGCTGGATCGCCGTCCACACCGTAAGGATCGCCAGCAGGACCGCCGGGGTCCGGATATCGCGCAATTTGCTGCGGTCGAGCCAGTATATCGCCGGAACGAGGAACAGCGCTGCCAGCGGACGCAGCCCGACGATCTGCGGCGCGTCCGCGCGCGAGCTACCGCCCAGCGCCGCCACCACCAGTGCCAGCAGGGCAAGGATGACCCAGCCGTGCCGGATTGCGGCGGGATTCTCGCTGCGGATGATCTTCATCGAAAAGAGGCTCGGTTCTTCGAAAACTGGCCAGTGGCGACCGGGGCGGCGGTTTCGGGGCCGAAGCGACCCGTGTCAAGTGCTTCGCCCGTTCGCGCAGGCCAGATGAATGCACGCTTGACTGTCCAACGCCGCTTCCCCAACGCAGCGCGAAATCTCGTTTCGGGTGACGCATGGACCTTTCGAAGAAGACGATTGCCGTTATCGGGCTCGGCTATGTCGGGCTGCCGGTGGCGGTCGAGTTCGGCAAAAAGCGCAAGGTGATTGGGTTCGACATACGGGCCGGTCGCGTGGCGGACCTTGCGCGCGGGATCGACGAGACGCTGGAGGTCGAGCCGGAAGATCTTGCAGCGGCCAATCGGCTGAGCTTCAGTTGCGATCCGGTGGATCTGAAAGATTGCGATGTGTTCATCGTGACGGTGCCGACTCCGATCGACGATGCAAACCGCCCCGATCTGACGCCGCTGGTCAAAGCTTCCGAGACCGTCGGTGCGGCGTTGAAGCGGGGCGCGGTGGTGATCTACGAATCGACGGTCTATCCGGGCGCCACGCGCGAGATATGCGTCCCGGTGCTGGAGCGCGTTTCTGGCCTGGTGCACAATACGGACTTCTACACCGGCTATAGCCCGGAACGGATCAACCCCGGCGACAAGGAGCGCCGCCTCGCCACGATCGTCAAGGTAACGAGCGGCTCGACACCCGCGGTCGCCGACGCGGTCGATGCGCTCTACCGCGAAGTCGTCACCGCCGGCACGCACAAGACCAGCTCGATCGAAGTGGCCGAAGCCGCCAAGGTGATCGAGAACACGCAGCGCGACGTCAATATCGCGCTGATCAACGAGCTGGCGATCCTGTTCGACAAGCTCGGCCTCGACACCCGCGACGTGCTCGAGGCTGCCGGCACCAAGTGGAACTTCCTCCCGTTTCGCCCCGGCCTGGTCGGCGGGCACTGCATCGGGGTCGATCCCTATTACCTGACCCACCGCGCGCAGCAGGTCGGGCATCATCCCGAAGTGATCCTTGCCGGACGGCGGGTGAACGACGCGATGAGCACCTATCTTGCCGATCGCGTGGTGCACCTGATGCTCAAGCGGCGCATCGCGGTGGCCGACGCGCGCGTGCTGGTCCTCGGGCTGACGTTCAAGGAGAACTGCCCCGACCTGCGCAATTCGAAGGTCGCCGGGGTAATCGAGCGGCTGCAGGAATTCAACGCGGTGGTCGATGTCTACGATCCATGGATCGATGCCGACGAGGCCGAGCACGAGTTCGGCATTCGCCCGCTTACCGATGCGCCAGCCAGGGGCGAGTATGACGCAATCATTCTTGCCGTCGCCCACCATCAGTTCGCCGAACTTGGCGCGGGTGAAATGCGCGCCTTCGGCAAGCAGGGTGCAGTGTTTTTCGATGCCAAAGGGCTGTTCTCGCGGGAAGACAGCGACGGACGACTGTGACCGTAAAGGCGGTCCTTATCAACGATACGCGGGTCGATCGCCATCACGGCTGCACCAGCGTCATCGGCACGATCGACAGCCTGTGTGCCGCCAACGGTATTACGATCACCGCACGCGGGCCGGCGCATTGCGATTGGCGGGCCGATGCCGCGCTTACGGCGGCGATCGATGCGGCCGATTGCGTGATCGTCAACGGCGAAGGCACGATTCATCACGACCGGCCCGCCGGGAAAATGCTGCTCGCGGTCGGCGAATATGCGCGCCAACGCGGGAAGCGCGCCTGTCTGATCAACGCGACGTGGCAGGCCAATTCGGCCGATAGCCTGCGCCTGCTCGAATCGTTCGACATTGTCACGGTGCGCGAAAGCGCGAGCGAGGCCGAGCTCGTCGCGCATGGCTTTTCCCCGCGCCGCATCCCCGACCTGGCGCTCTATCATCGCCCGGAGCAGGCCCAGCAGCGCAGCGGGGTAGCCTATTGCGACAGCGTGCAGGGTCCGAAGGCGCTCGCGCTCTATCGCCGGATGTGGGCACTAGGTGCGGAGCCGCTGCCGATCGTCCAGCTTTCGCATGCGCCGATGGAAATGCTGCGCTGGCTCAGGCGCTACGACCCAAGCGCTCTTGCGCTGCTCCGTCCGGCCCATGCGCGCGATGCCTTGCGCGCCAGCTGGCAGGACTACCGCGCGCAGGTTGCCGACCGCGATGCATTCACCGCCCGGGTGGCCGAAAAGGAACTGATCGTCACCGGGCGCTTCCATATGATGATCTTCGCCCTCGGCGCGAGCACCCCGTTGCTTGCCGTCGGATCCAACACCCACAAGATCGAGGCCACCCTGCATGACGCGGGTCTAGAAGCGTGGCGTATGGTGTCCGATCCGTCATCCATTGATGCCGGCTTGGTCGAGAGGGCGCGCGTGTGGCATGGTCAGGAACAAGCGAACCTCACCGAGTTCGTCCGGCAGGGCCGAGGCGAGATGGAGCGCCTGTTCAGCAGCATCGCCAAGTTGACGCATGGCGGATGAGCACAAGCCGCTCGACCCGATTGTCGATGCAACCGCCGTGGTGGGCAAGGCGGTGTCCGATGTCCGCGATGTCTTCTGGAAATTGGAACTCGCAGCTCAAGCAGCCTTGGCGTGTAAGCCTGCGGGCAGCCGCCAGGGACTGATTGCCAATTCGGCGAAGCAGCTTGTGGCGAGCCTCTTGGCGCTGGGGGCTCTCTTGTGGCTGGCCTTGCGGCATCAGGGCACCCCGACTGCTCAGGCGCGCCGTATCCTAAGCCAGACAATCACGGTGTTTGCCGTACATGGCGAAGATTCCACCCGGAGCCGCCATTTGCGGCAGGCGCTGGCAAACCCCCGGGCTGAAGCAAGCACGCTCCTGATCCTCGGCCGTCCGCATGGTTCGGTCGAGGCGGCGGCGAATCGCTTCGATCCGGCTGGGACCATCCAGCCGGCGGCCTTTCTCCGCCCGCTCGATCTGCCGAGTGCGATCCTCTCGTTGCCGGGATCGGTCGCCGAGCTGTTTCGCGGTTTCGCCGAAACCCGCAACTACCGATTGCCGCTGCCGATGCGCGAGCGCATTGCGATCGCCTTCCGGATGGCGCTGGGCATTGCGCATGCCCGGTGGTGGCGCAGCGCTGCGG
This sequence comes from Parerythrobacter sp., assembly GCA_041738375.1. Taxonomy (GTDB): domain Bacteria; phylum Pseudomonadota; class Alphaproteobacteria; order Sphingomonadales; family Sphingomonadaceae; genus Parerythrobacter_A. The sequence goes on from JBGSPZ010000025.1 coordinate 6,185, forward strand.
GTGGGCTAGATATCAGCCACGCGATTTTCGCGCATACCGGCAACTCGGACACCTCCAGGCTCGAGCAGGCGATGCAGGCGCTTGGCTGCCGCACCATCCATGCCGTCCACGGCACGAATATCGGCTGGGGCTTTGCCGGGCTCTCCGATCTGGCGGTGTTCCAGACCGGCGCCGATGCCCGGTTCGCGGCGAGCTTGCCCGCCTATGGCCGGTGCACCCACCTCGCGCTGGAGAAGCCCGCACCGGCGGGCCAGAATGGCGACTGGGCCCTGCTGACATCCTACACCCACCTTATGAGCTCGGCCTATCAGGAGAGCGGCGCGCAGGCTGATTGCGCGCTGGTCGCGTGGGTCAGCGATGCGGCAAGGCAGGCGGGACAGGATCCCAAGCGGGTTTTCTGGCGCCCGCATCCGCAGATCGAACTGGTCGAAGACCGCGAGCGCGAACGACTCGAGACGGCTATTGCTCAGGCGGGTTTCTCGCTCTGGCCACAGGATCTGCCCTATGAAGCGATCGGCCAGTTCTCGGTCGTCGTCACCACGCCGTCCACCGCGCTGACCGACGGGCTGCGTTTGGGCCAGCCGGTCATCGTCGCCAGCCTGACCCCGCTTCAGCGCGATCTGCTCTATGCTCGCTATCCGCTGCTGGCGCAGGACGCGTCGGCGCTCATGCGATTGATCGAGCGAGTGCGGAACCCCCAACTGCGCGCGACCGCTTTCGACGATGCATGGCAGGCGATCGAACCAGGGGCGAAGGCCGATATCGCGCGGCTCGTCGCGATCCCCTAGGGCACAAGCGCCGGGTCCGGCAGAACCCGTCGCGAGCCCAATCGGATCAACGGCTGTTCGAACAGACGCCAGGAAACGAGCCCCGCTGCATAGGTTGCCGCCGACGCGATAAGGAACGCGCTCCAGAAGCCGAGTCCAAGCGCGAGCTCCTCATTGACGCGCAGTAAACCTTCGATGAAGAACAGGTGGAACAGATACATGAAATAGGACACCAGCCCTACGCTGGCGAAGAAGCCCAGGATGCGGTTGTCGCTCGGTTCGAGCCGCGCGAGTGCGGCAACCCAGAGGGCTGCGAACAGGCCGAAGACCAGATAGCCGATTGTGCCGATAAAGGGCGGGTACCAGGTGGCAAACCGGAAGCCGACGATCGTTGCGATGGTCAGCGCGCCATACACCAGCGCCGCCCTGCGAACGTCCAGCAACCGGTCGAATGCCCCTGTCGCCGCCAGCGCGCCGAGCGCAATCGCGTCGATCCGCGCGGGCGGGAAGATGCCGATCATCCCCTCTTCCCAACCAAGCCCGTAAGCCAGCCAGAGGCGCAAGGGAACCGAAAGGACGACCAGCGCAACCAGAACAGCGCCAAAACGGCTCCATGCCCTCCATGCCAGCAGGCCGAGCAGCAGATAGGCACTGACTTCGACCGACAGGGACCAGGTAATAGTGTATGGCACCGCCGCCTCGCCCTGGATCGGCTGGAGATAGCCGGTGAGAAACAGCAGCGGCTTCCAGACATTCGCGAGGTTGCGGCCCGAATTCGTCAGCAGGTCACCCAGCGCAAAGGTCGCAACCGCAACCACGAATATCGGAACGATGCGAAAGAACCGCTTGCGAAAGAACAGCGCGATGTCCTGCCGGTTCTTCTCTTTGGCCAGGATCGATCCGACCAGATACCCGCTCAGGGCGAAGAAGAGGTCGACCCCCATCCAGCCGATCACGCGCAGCAGACCACCGAACGGATCGCCTTCGTCAGGCGCGAAACGGTAGGAGGTATGGTAGGCCACGACCAGCAGCACGCCCAGCGCGCGGATCGCGTCGAGCCTTGCCAGCCGATTTCCGCTGGTCACGGCAGCACGCCGATTTCGAGCTCCCAACTGTCGAGAAGCAGGGCATTTTCATAGGGAATATGGGCTGCCGAAGAATTTGCGAACTGCAACCAGAAGACCATGATGGCAACCATTGCCACGCCAATGAAGAACCCCACCGGCCGCCGGAACTGCGCCGAGACCACGGCGGGCAGGGCGGCCCAAACAAACATGGAAACAGGGAACCAATAGAGCGAAACGCGCCCGGCGGCGGCCGAAGCCACAAGCACCAGCGGGACGGTCAGGAGTGCCGCGAGTGCCATGTTTTTCAGCAAAGGGGTGGGAAAGAGAATGTCGCGATATCTTGGCAGCAGGAAATAGAGCGTAGCGGGAATCGCGTTCACCGCCACGTGAAACAGGGCCCCGCTCGACTGGGTGGCTTCGGTCTGCCCCTCGCCATAGGCCTGGTTATAATATTCCCCGTAGCCGCTTTGCTGCAGAATATAGATCGCAAGCAGGGAGAAAACCGCGATCCCGACGATCTTGACCGCCCGGGGGACATTGAGATCGATCGCGACGAAGGCGAGGAAGATGATCGCGCTGGCATGAAACCCTGCGGTCAGAATGATGAGAACGGCCCGAACCGGCAGCGAAAAGCGCGACCAGTTGGCCACCAGCAGCATGATGAGACCGGCGGCCAACGCCTGCCGATTTGCACTCATCGAGACAACGACGATGAACATCGGCATGGCCGCCGCCAGCGCGATCCACGGGTTGGGAGTTCGTTTTGCAAATGACCAGACGCCCCAAAGCCCAATAACCGCAGAAATCAGGTTGGTTGCATAGATGCCGAAACCTGTTGCATCCCCGATCAACAACAAAATTGCATAGAACGGCTCGGTGACGTTGAGTGCCGCCCACACGCCGTCCGCATTGGCTACGTTGTCGATCATTCGCAGGTAGTTGTTCCAGTCCATCCCGACGCTGTGCCGCAGGCCCACGAAAAGGACCGAGACCAGGAACAGCGCATACCATGGCAGGGTGGCCGGTCGGCCGGACCTGCCAAGCGTGGCAGCGCCGGCGAATAATCCGCCAAAAACCAGGAAAGGCCACATGCTGGGCGTCGCTCCGATGCGTGGTTGTCTCGCTGGGGCAGATGGCCTATCGGCCTGTCCCCAGCAAGGGCGTAGTCGTGACGGACCGCATTAGCGATGCCGCTCGCGATGTCAAAACCACCGCGCGGCTTGCTGCCACATTGCCCGAACGCTTGGCGCACCGGAGACAGAATGAAGTTCCGCCTGATCCTTGCGCTGATCCTGGTGCCGTTCCCCAGCATTGTGAAAAGGGGCGCTTATCGCCTGCTGTTCGGTTACCGGATCGGCAAGGGGGTAAAGATCGGGCTGAGCGCGATCGTGGCCGACAAATGCACGATCGGCGACCGGACCCGGATCGGGCATTTCAACCTATTCTACCGCAATCGCGACCTGCGGATCGGCGGTGACGTCATCGTGGGAATCGGCAACCGCATCCTCGGCGGCGATCTGGTCGACATCGGCGACAGGTGCCAGATTTTCCGCTTCAACGAGATCAATTCGATCCTCGATCCGCTGGTTCTGGGAGAGTTCGAGCCGGTGCTGTGCATCGGTGCCGGATCGGTCATCACGGTCAATCACAAGATCGACTTCAACGACAAGGTTACGTTCGGCGAGAATGTCGTTTTTGCCGGGCGCAATTCGAACATCTGGACGCACAATCGCCAGAAGACCGCACCGATCTCGATCGGGCGCAACTGTTATGTCGGGGCCAATGTCCAGTTTGTCGCCGGGTCGTCGGTCGGAGACTATTGCGTCGTCGCCCTGGGCTCGGTGATCACCAAGAAGATTCCCGGCGAATGGCAGATCGTCGGCGGGATGCCGGCGGTGGCGATCAAGCCGCTCGACGAGGAATCGAAGATTCTCGTGACCTATCCGACCCGTCCCGACCTCGAAGGTGACGGCTCCTCCATGGCTTTGCCGGAGGCCTGATGCCATGCGGCTGCTGTTTGCGATCAAAGGGCTGGTGGTAGCCGGCGGCGGGGCAGAACGCGTCTTCGTCGACGTCGCCAACGCGCTCGCACGGCGCGGACACGAGGTGCATGTGGCAACCTTCGACAAGCCGGGGCAGGCCCTGTTTTACGATCTCGACCCGGCGATTCCGGTGCATCTGCTGGGGGCGGGCGATCCTGGGGTGCCGACCCCGCGCTCGAACCTGCCCAAGATCATGTTCGGCATCCGCAAGCTCGCAAGGGACCTGAAGCCCGACGCTGCGGTCGCCTTCATGCATTCGACCTATGTTCCGGTCGCGTTCGGCCTGACGGGAACCGGGGTTCCGCTGGTCCTGAGCGAGCACACTTCGGCCGCGCATTTCAACGAGCGCCCGCTGCAACGCGCGCTCGTGCGCCTGGTGCAGAAGCGCAGCTATGCCAAGACAGTCGTTTCCGACGTCATCCGTGACGAGCACCCGCCGCATTGGCGAAACAATATCGCGGTGTTGCCGAATCCGGTCGATATGGATGCGTTCCGCCGCGCACAGACAATTGAACCCGAGAAACTGATTCTCTGCGTAGGCGGCCTGCGGGTCGAGAAGGGGCAGGATGTCCTGATCGAAGCGTTTGACCGGATTGCCGGTGACCATCCCGACTGGCGGCTGCGGTTGGTCGGGGACGGCGTGACGAGACCTCAGATCGAGCAGCAGGTCGCGCAATCGATCCATGGTGACCGGATCGAGATCGCCGGAGTGCAAAAGGATGTTGAAGGTGAATATGCCCGGGCAGCAATTGCCGTCGTCCCGTCGCGCTACGAATCGCTCGCATTGGTAGCCGTGGAGGCCATGGCCAGCGGCCGTCCGGTCATCGGTTTTGCCGATTGTGCGGGCCCGGCGAAGCTGATCGAAGACGGCATCAACGGCCTGCTGGTCGATCCGAGAGAAGATCGCGCCGGAGCTTTGGCCGAGGCGATGGATCGAATGATCCGAGATGCGAAGCTGCGCCAGTCGATGGGATCCCGCGCGCCGGAGACCGTGATCGAGTATTCTGCCGATGCGGTCCTGGCGCAGTGGGAGAACCTGCTCGCGGCCGCTGCGCATGGATCGCCAATTCCTAGCGGGAGCGCCTGACGGTGTGCGGCCTGACCGGTTTTCTCGGCTTCGGCGCAGCGGAGGGTGATCCGCGCGGCACGCTCAAGGCCATGGCGGACGGGATAGCCCACCGCGGACCCGATGCCGACGGGTTCTGGATCGACGAGGACGCCCAAATCGCGCTTGGCCACCTTCGCCTCTCGATCATCGACCTGTCACCCGCCGGAGCGCAGCCGATGCATTCGCACGACGGGCGCTGGACGCTCGCCTACAATGGCGAGATCTACAATTACAGCGATCTGCGCAGCGATCTCGAGGCGCGCCACGGCTCGATCGCATGGCGCGGCCATTCGGACAGCGAGGTGCTGCTCGAAGCCTTCGCGCGCGATGGAATCCAGCCGGTGCTCGACCGGGTCGACGGAATGTTCGCCATCGCGCTGTTCGACAGGCAAGAGCGCAAGCTTACCCTGATCCGCGACGCGTTCGGCGAGAAGCCGCTGGTCTACGGCCTGTGGAACGGCAGCCTGCTATTCGCTTCCGAGCTGAAAGCGATGCAGGCCCTGCCCGGTTTCCGTCCTGAGATGGACCTCGGCGCGCTGGGAGACTTCTTCAAATACTCCTACATCCCGGGGCCGAAGACGATCTGGCGCGGATTCGCCAAATTGCCGCCCGCGCACCGGGTGACCCTGTCGCTCGACGATGTCGCGCAGGGAACCCTGCCCGAACCCGAGGCATGGTGGGATCCGGTGGCAGACGCGCTCGCGGCACGTGGCCGCATGTTCGAGGGATCCGCCGAGGAAGCGCGCGCGGCGGGCG
>JBGSPZ010000070.1:0-8666 GCA_041738375.1 Parerythrobacter sp.
GATCGGCTTCGGCGGGTACGACGCGTGGGAAGAGGCGGTCTACGCCGAGGAAGCCCGCGCGGCCGAGAAGCTCGACGCCAAGCTCAAGCTGGAGGCGCACTGGCTTGAGCGCGGCGTGACCGCGCGCCGCAAGCGTAATCAGGGACGGCTCGAAAAGCTGTGGCAGATGCGCGCCCAGCGCGCGGCTATGATCACCCCCTCGGGCAGCGCCAAGCTCGGCCTCGCGAGCGAAGAGGACTTCAAGAGCAAGTCGGTGATCGTCGCGGATGGCGTGAACAAGAGCTACGGCGCCCGCAAGATCATCCGCGACTTCACCTTGCGCATCCAGCGCGGCGACCGGATCGGCGTGGTCGGATCGAACGGCGCGGGCAAGACCACGCTGCTCAAGCTGCTGACCGGCGAATTGCAGCCCGACAGCGGCAAGGTCGAAATCTCCAAGAAACTCACCGGGGTGATGATCGACCAGCAGCGCAGCCTGATGGCAGGTGACAAGACCGTGCGGCAGGTGCTGGCCGAAGGCGGCGACTGGATCGACGTGCGCGGCGTGCGCAAGCACGTGCAGGGCTATCTCAAGGACTTCCTGTTCGATCCCCGGGTGGTCGATACCAAGGTCGGCATCATGTCGGGCGGGGAACGCAGCCGCTTGCTGCTGGCGCGCGAATTCGCTCGCAAGTCGAACCTGCTGGTGCTGGACGAGCCGACCAACGATCTCGATCTCGAAACGCTCGACTTGCTGCAGGAAGTGATCGCCGATTACGACGGCACCGTGCTGATCGTCAGCCACGACCGCGACTTCCTCGACAAGACGGTGACGGTGACGCTCGGGCTCGACGGCAGCGGCTTCGTCGATATCGTCGCGGGCGGCTACGAGGACTGGGAAGCCAAGCGGCGCGAGCGCAATCAGGCCATGGGGAAGAAGTCTCCCATCCCGCTGTCGAGAGCGGTTGTGGGTGGGCCAGAGGCTACGGCGTCGCCCACCCCCCAGCCCCACGCTGCAAGCGGGAGAGGGAGCAGGAAGCTCTCCTACAAGGACCAGCGCGACTACGAACTGCTGCCCAAGCGGATCGAGGAACTGGAAGCGGCGATCGCCAAAGGCGAGGCGCTTCTATCAAACCCCGCGCTCTACACGGCAGATCCGCAGAAATTCGCCAATATCAGCCAAGGGCTGGAAAACGCTCGCGCCGAGAAAGAGGCTTCGGAAGAACGCTGGCTCGAATTGGCGGAACTGGTGGAAGGCTGATCGCTCACCCGATCCGGTAAAAATCCGCCACCCGGTCGAGCGCCAGCTTGAGCACCAGCTTGCCGCTGCGCGCGGGCCATTGCAGCGCGCGTTCGGCGTCGGGCAGGCCTTCGCAGGCGCAGACGACCCGCCAGAGGATGTCCTGAAGGCCTTTCCCGGCCTGAGCGAGTGCACCGTGAAACCGTTCCTTCGCGGCAATCTGGCGATCGGTCGGGTTTAGGGATGCGTCACTCCCCTGCCCCCTGATCCGCACCGGGTCCCACCGCATCGTCACGTTCGGACCGAGCTGGGCGCGCTCGTAGTCCGCGCGCAGGCGCTCGCCCGCATCGAACAGCCGATCATCAAGATGGCCGCGCGCGTGGAGCCAGCCGAGCGGCGATTCGGCGATGTTTACGGTTGCGGTGCGCCGTTTCCCTTTTGCGCCTCCGGCGTGGCGGACGCCTTCGCTGGTCAGTTCGCGTTCGACGAGTTCACGGCGCATTGCAGGCTCCCCTTGATTGATGGCGAATCGTCCCTTGCCAAATCCGCGAACCTGTAGGAAAGAGAAAACCGATATGGTTCGCTCAGGGAGGCCTATTTGATCAACCGGATCCGCGACCTGCGCAAGGCAAAGGGCTGGACACTCGCCGATCTGGCCGAGGCCTGCGTCCCCGAAACGACCCCGCAGACGATTGGCCGCCTCGAAACCGGCATGCGCAATCTCTCGCTGGTGTGGATGGAACGGATCGCCGCTGCGTTAGAGGTCGATCCGGAGACACTGGTGCGGTCCGAAACCGGCTCGCATCCCAAGATCGTCGCCCGACTGACCGATTCCGGTGCCGAAGCCTTGCCGAAAGAGGCCGACGCGGTGCTGCCGACCGAATTGGGCGGCAATGCGCCGCTAATGGCGCTCTCGGTCGAAGCGGGCATGGGAGAATACCGCGCGGGCGACCAGCTATGGCTGCGAAAGATCGAACCGTCGGAGAGCGGCAAGGCGATCAACCGCGATGTGTTGGTATCCCGTCCTGGCGGACGCTTTGCCTTCGGGCGGCTGATCGACCGGCAGGGCACGCTCATCGGCGTGTTGCCGCCCGGCATGGGCCAGAAGCAGATCGTGGTCGATGATCCGGCGTGGATTGCGGTCGCCGAAATGCTTGTGCGGAAGCTGTGAGCCGCCGGTGAAGCGCGTTCTTTCCCTCTCGACGCTGTATCCCAACCCGCACGCGCCGCGGTTCGGGACATTCGTCGCACGCTCGCTCGAGGCGCTGGCCAAGCGAGGCGACTGGAAAGTCACCGTGGTGAACCCGATCGGCATCCCGCCCATCGCGTTCGGGAAGTACAAGCCACTCGCGGCAGCCGCGATCGACGGGATCGAGCACGGGGTCGAAGTCTTTCGCCCCAAGTTCACGCTCATCCCGCGCCTCGGCGCGCGCAGCAATCCGTCCACCATCGCGCGCAAGATCCTGCCGCTTGTCGAGCAGCTGCACGCGCGGGAACCCTTCGCACTGGTCGATGCAGAGTTCTTCTATCCCGACGGCCCTGCCGCAGCGTGGATCGCCGAGCGGCTCGGCCTGCCACTGTCGATCAAGGCGCGTGGTTCGGACATCACCTTCTGGGGTGCGAAGGATTTCGCCCGCGACCAGATGCTTCACGCCGCTGCGCGCGCCAATGGGCTGATCGCCGTTTCTCAGGCGCTGGCGGACGATATGGTCGCGCTAGGCATGAGCCGGCACAAGATTGCGCTCAATTACACCGGGCTCGATCGCGACCGCTTTCGTCCACTCGGCAATGTCGCCTTGCGCTCGACCCTGTCGAAGGAACTGGGGATTACCCTGCCCGCGACCGCGCCGGTCTTCGCCACTGTCGGCGCGCTGGTTCAGCACAAGGGGCAGGATCTGGTGATCGGCGCGCTGGCCAAATTTGCCGGTGCGCATCTGATACTGGTCGGCAAGGGGGAGGACGAACGCCACCTGCGCAACCTGGCGCAGGATTTGCGCGTCGCCGACCGGGTGCATTTCACCGGCTCGGTCGATCACGACCTGCTGCCGCTCATCCTCTCGGCATCGGACGCGATGGTGTTGCCTTCGGCGCGCGAGGGCCTCGCCAATGCCTGGGTCGAGGCGCTGGCTTGCGGGACGCCGATCGTCATCTCCGATGTCGGCGGTGCGCGCGAATTGCTCACCGGGCCGGAAGCAGGGGTCATCGTCGAACGGACGGTCGAGGCGGTCGCGCAGGGAATGGCGCAGGTGCTCGCCGCGAAGGCGAACCCTCTGGTGGTAGCGTCCTATGCCGAGCGCTTCAGCTGGGATCGCAACGCTGCCGACCTCGCCGCCCACTTCGAGCGACTGATCGGCAACGGCTGACGCGTCAGACGTCGCCCCGGGCCAGCCGGTCCTGCTTGTCGGTCGCGCTCTCGTCGGGGACGAAGCTGTTCGACGTGACCCCCAGCCAGATCAGGATCGGCGCGGCCATGTAGACCGAGCTGTAGGTCCCGACGAACAGCCCGAAGGTGATTGCCGCCGACAGGCCGAACAGGCTCTCCGGCCCGAACAGGACCAAGGGAATTAGCGCCACGAACAGTGTCAGCGATGTCATCACGGTCCGCGCCAGTGTCTCGTTGACCGACAGGTCGAGCAGTTCGGGCATCGCCATCTTGCGATATTTCTTCAGGTTCTCGCGGATGCGATCGTAAACCACGATGGTATCGTTGAGCGAATAGCCGATGATCGCCAAGATCGCGGCGACGATCTGCAGGCTGAATTCAAGCTGGAACAGCGCGAACAACCCAAGGGTCAGCGACACGTCGTGGAACAGCGCAAACAGCGCGCCGACACCGAACTGCCATTCGAAGCGGACCCAGATATAGATCGAGATCGCGACCATTGCCGCGACCAGAGCCCATATCGCGGTGTTCCAAAATTCGCCCGATACCTTGCCCGAGACGTTGTCGTTTCCGTCGAGCTGGAAATCCTCGTGGTTGCTGGAAATCTCGCTGACGATGTCATTTGCGATGCGCTGGGCGGCCTCGTTGTCACCTTCCGCTTCGGCAGGCAGACGGACGCGGATCGAAACCTGATTCTCCGCGCCGAATTTCTGCACCACCGGCTCGCCATAGCCGAGCCGGGCGACCTGTTCCCTCAGCTCGGCCACTGGAGCAGGTTCGCCTTCGGCAAAGCTCGCACGGATTTCGAGCCCGCCAGCGAAATCGACGCCGTAATTCAGCCCCTTGGTGATCACCAGGCCCCAGCTCAGCGCGATCAGAATCGCACTGACAACGTAGAACGGCATCCGCCACTTGAGGAACTTGATATTGGTGTTGTCGGGGACAAGCTTGAGAAGTCGCATGATCTATCCCCTCCTTAAATCACGAGTTCGTTGGGCCGCGCCTTGCGCAGCCAGCCCGCGACCCACATGCGGGTCAGCGTGACGGCGGTAAAGACGCTGGTGAACAGGCCGATGATCAGGACCACGGCGAAGCCGCGAACCGGCCCCGACCCGAACAGGAACAGCAACACTCCGGCAATGAAGTTGGTGACGTTCGCGTCGTAGATTGCACGGCTCGCCTCCTTGTAACCGGTCTCGATCGCGGCGACCACGCGCCTCCCGCGGCGGCGCTCCTCCGCGATGCGTTCGTTGATCAGCACGTTGGCATCGACCGCCGCCCCGATGGTTATGACGAAACCCGCCAGGCCCGGCAGGGTGAGCGTGGTTTTGCCGATCGCCATGATGCCGAACAGCATGCCGACATTGAGGATGAGAGCGTAGGTCGCATAGAGGCCGAAGCGGCCGTAGGTCGCGATAATCAAGCCGATCACCGCGAACAGGCCGATCATGATCGCGATCAGGCCCTTCCTGATCGAATCCGCCCCGAGGTCCGGCCCGACGGTGCGTTCCTCGACGATCTTGAGATCGACCGGAAGCGCGCCCGATTGCAGCTGGATCGCCAGCGCAATCGCCGATTCGGTGGTGAAACTGCCCGAAATCTGCGCTTGCCCGCCATAGATCGGCTCGTTGAAGTTAGGTGCCGAAATCACCTCGCCATCGAGGATGATCGCAAAGCGGCGATTGACGTTCTCTGCGCTCAGCTTGGCAAAGCGCGACCCGCCCTGCGCATCAAACGTGATGTTGACCACTGGCGAGTTGTCCTGCGGATCGTTGCCGGCCTTGGCGTCGATCAGCGAGTCGCCCTGGATACCGCCGAGCCGCCGGACGACGACCGAGAAGCCTTCCTGCGGCGTGCCCTTGGCATAGGGAACGACCTGGGTCCCGACCTTGGTGATGTCGCCGGCGGTTTCGTTGGGCAGGTCCTGCTGGAACTCGGGGTCGACCAGCTTGAACTCGAGCTTGGCGGTCTTGCCGACCAGTTCTTTGACTTCGTCCGGATCGTCCAGCCCGGGCACCTGGACCACGATCCGGTTTTCGCCCTGGCGGATGATCGTCGGCTCGCGGGTGCCAAGCGAGTTGACGCGGCGATCGATAATGTCGCGTGCGCTGTCCATCGCGGAGTTGAGCGCCGCCTCCGAGCCGGCCGAAGTCGGCGTCAGCACGAAGCGCGTCTGGTCGACGACTTCGAGGTTCCATTCGCGCACCAGCCCGCTGCCGTTGACAAACGGAAGGATTTCCTCGCGCGCACGATCGACGTCGGCCGGGCTCTCCACCATGAAGCTCAACCGCCCGTCGCGGGTCGACACGTCGCCGATGCGAATCCGCGGCTCGGCGGAACGCAGCGCGGATTGCACCGCATCCTCCAAGTTCTGCAGCTTCTGGCTGGCGATCTGGCTGGTATCCGCCTCGAGCAGGATGTGGCTGCCGCCCGCAAGGTCGAGCCCGAGGTTGACCTGCGGATCAGGCAGCGAGTCGGGCCAGCGCACATTGGCGATGTTGAACAGGCTGGGCAGCGCAGCGACGATTGCGGCCAGGGTAATCCCCCATAGCCAGACCTTCTTCCAGGTCGGAAATTCGAGCATGTCCGGTCGGCCTTTCGGGTCAGTCGTTCGCGGCCTTGCCACCGGGCGGGATGATATCGCCGATGGTCGCCTTGACCGTCTTCACACGGACGCCCTGCGCAATCTCGATCTCGGCGTAATGCTCGTCGACCTTGATCACCTTGCCGACGATCCCGCCTGCGGTGACCACCTGGTCGCCCTTCTTGACGCTTTCGATCTTCTCGCGATGCGCCTTCTGCTGGCGCATCTGCGGACGGATCAGCAGGAACCAGAAGATCGCGAAGATGCCGACCCACGGCAGCAGCTGGAGCCAGAAAGGCGGCGCTTCCGCAGCAGTCGCAGCAGCGGACAGAAATTCGATCATCGTCTATAACCCAATCCGTGAGAACCCGTTGTGCCGTGTCGCCGGGGTGCGGAACGGGCATGTCGGTCGCGCCATCCCTCCCCCTGCGGGGCATAGGTGGGCGCGCCTAGCAGCAATGCAAGGCGTCCGCAATCGAACGCAGGCGGGTGTGAACAATCGGCCACATGGTTTGCACGCAGACGTGCCCGTTTCTGGGCGCTTGCCTTGCCGGGACCTGCGCCCTATAGGGCCGCCTCCACTGGTCTCGGGAAGTAGCGCAGCCTGGTAGCGCATCACACTGGGGGTGTGGGGGTCGCAGGTTCGAATCCTGTCTTCCCGACCAGTGGAATTGTCCCTTGCCACGGTCCACGCCGTCTTCGTGCGCGGTGAGCTGGGAAATTCGTTTTCCTACACGAACCGATATGGTTACATCAACTGCTCCCAATGCAAGGAGCAAGACCATGGCTGTTCTCGAATCCCTCATCGGCCCGATCGCCTCGATTATCGACAAGATCATCCCAGACAAGGAGGCTCGCGCGCGGGCCAAGCTCGAACTGATCGAGCTGCAGGGCACGCAGGAACTGCAGGCGATCGAAGCGCGGCTGTCGGCCATTGTCGCGGAGGCAAACTCCACCGATCCATGGACCAGCCGCGCGCGGCCGAGCTTCCTCTATGTGATGTACACGCTGCTGCTGTTCGCGATTCCCATGGGGGTGCTCGCCGCCTTCAACGCTCGCCTCGCGCAGGACATCGCGGCTGGGATGAACTCCTATCTCGGCGGCTTGCCGGAGCCGCTCTACGCCCTCTTCGGCACCGGCTACCTCGGCTACACGGTCGCGCGCCAGTGGGGGAAAGTGCAAGGGGTAGACAAATAGCGCCTGAACAGTGTTCCACATGTTCCACTTCCCCTGCTGATACAGGCTTTGCGGGCGCAGCGTCGCCCGCTAAGCCGCACCGATGACCGGCGATATCACCAATACCGTTTACGTCCTCAACGGACCGAACCTCAATCTGCTCGGCACCCGCGAGCCAGAGATCTACGGTTCCGACACGCTCGACGATATCGCCGGCATGCTGGAAGATCGCGCGCGCGAGCTGGGCCTCCAAATCGACATGCGCCAGACCAACCACGAGGGGATGCTGGTCGACTGGCTGCACGAAGCGCAGGCCGAGGGTGCCCGCGCCGTGTTGCTCAATCCAGCCGCCTATACCCACAGCTCGATCGCGCTGCTCGATGCGATCAAGGCGATCCGCACCCCGGTGATCGAGGTCCACCTGTCCGATCCGCTGGCGCGCGAGCCATTCCGCCACACGTCCTATGTCGGAATGGGGGCGGTCAGATGCGTCTCCGGCCTCGGCGCGCGGAGCTATCTCGTTGCGCTCGATGCCGTTGCGGAATTGTAACTTTCGGCGGCAGAATCCGCCTTCCCGCCCTTGCCAGCCTGCGCCGGGCCGCGCATAGGCTCACGCCTGCAACAGACAAGAGGCACATCAATGGCCGACAACAGTCGCTCCTCGGGCTCCAAGCCCGGTATGAATGTGGATATCAAGCTGGTTCGCGAACTGGCGAAAATGCTCGGCGAGTCCGGGCTCACCGAAATCGAAGTCGAGGATGGCGAGCGCAAGATCCGCGTTTCGTGTGGCGGCGGATACGCGACGCAGCAGATTCTCGGCGTGGCGGGGCTGGGTTCCGCTCCGGCTCAGGCACCGGTCTCAGCTGCTGCTGCTGCGCCTGCCCCGGCGGCACCCGAAGCGCCTGCTGCGGCGGACCATGCCAATTCGGTCAAGTCGCCGATGGTCGGCACCTGCTATCTCGCCGGCGATCCGAGCGCACCCAACTTCATCGCTGTCGGCGACAGCGTGAAGCAGGGCGATACGCTGGTCATCATCGAAGCGATGAAGGTGATGAACCCGATCACCGCTGACAAGGCCGGGACGGTGAAGGCGATCCTGGTCGAAAACGCCCAGCCGGTCGAGTACGGCCAACCGCTGGTGGTCATCGCCTAGACCATGGGTATCTCGCGCATTTTGATCGCCAACCGGGGCGAAATCGCGCTGCGCATCCACCGCGCGGCGCACGAGATGGGGATCGAGACGGTGGCGGTGCATTCGACCGCCGACGCTGACGCGATGCACGTCCGCCTGGCCGACCACGCGG
>JBGSPZ010000111.1:0-2417 GCA_041738375.1 Parerythrobacter sp.
GCCCGGTGGTCAGCACATCGCGCGGCGCGTCGGGATCGAGCGTCGGGTGGAGCAACTGGTCGAGCGCCATCGGGTCGACCCGCAGGATCGCGGTCCGCTCGTCGATCAGCCCCTCGCCGACCATCTCGACCGCCATCTTGAGCGCGGCCTTGGCGGTGCGCTTGCCCGAGCGGGTCTGCAGCATCCACAGCTTGCCGCGTTCGACGGTGAACTCGATGTCCTGCATGTCGCGGTAGTGCTGCTCGAGCAGGTCGAACACCTGCGCCAGTTCGGCATAGGCTTCGGGCATCGCCTCTTCCATGCTCAGCGGCTTGGCCCCCGCCGCCTCGCGCGCGGCCCTGGTCAGGTATTGCGGCGTGCGGATCCCGGCGACGACATCCTCGCCCTGCGCGTTGATCAGATATTCGCCGTAATAGGCCTTTTCGCCCGTCGCCGGATCGCGGGTGAAAGCGACGCCGGTGGCGCTGGTGTCGCCCATATTGCCGAACACCATCGCCTGGACGTTGACCGCGGTGCCCCAGTCGCCGGGAATGTCGTTGAGGCGGCGATAGACCTTGGCGCGGTCGCTGTCCCAGCTGTCGAAAACCGCCGCGATCGCACCCCAAAGTTGATGAAACACATCCTGCGGGAAGGGTTCGCCGAGTTCGGTTTCGACGATCCCCTTATACTCGCCGACCAGCGCCTGCCAGTCTTCGCACTCCATCTCGGTATCGTTGTAGAAGCCCTTGTCTTCCTTGGCGATTTCAAGCGCTTCCTCGAACAAACCGTGGTCGAGGCCGAGGACGACATCGGAATACATCTGGATGAACCGGCGATAGCTGTCCCACGCGAACCGCTCGTCGCCCGAGATTGCGGCGAGGCCGACCACCGTTTCGTCGTTGAGCCCGAGGTTGAGCACGGTGTCCATCATCCCCGGCATCGACACGCGCGCGCCCGAGCGGACCGAGACCAGCAGCGGGTCCGAAGCATCGCCGAACCGCTTACCGACCGTTTCCTCGATATGGCGCAGCGCCGCTGCGACGTCATTGCGCAAGTCATCGGAGAAGTCGGACCCGCCGGCGAGGTAGCTTACGCATTCCTCGGTCGTGATGGTGAAACCCGGGGGGACCGGCAGGCCGATCTGCGCCATTTCGGCAAGGTTTGCGCCCTTGCCGCCGGTGACGGTCTTGTCCTTCTGGCGCGGGCCCGAATGGTCCGCTGCGCCGCCGAAAGTGTAGACCGTCTTGTTCATCAGAAGTCCTGTTTTTCTGTCTAAAGCGACACCAAAGCCCTACGCAGCGGCTTCAGCCCTCGATCTTCGAGAAATCGGCCACGTTGTGCACTGCAGCACGGAAGCGCGCAAGCAGGTCGAGCCGGGCGCGGCGCTTGTTTTCTTCCTCCGCATTAACCGTCACTTCCTCGAAAAAGGCATCGATCGGCGCGCGCAGGGTGGCGAGCGCGGACATTGCGGCGGCGAAATCCTCCGCCGCGATCTCCGTAGCCGCGCGCGGTTCCGCCGCGTCGAGCGCATCGATCAAAGCCTTTTCCGCCGGTTCGGGCGTGTAGGAAAGCCCGTTCTGGGCTCCCCGCGCGGCAGCATCCTCCGCCGCAGCGGCATAGACCGCGCGCATATCGGGATCGTCGACATTCTCGAGCGGGTCTTCGTCGCCGGTATGCTCCAGAGCCGTCATCCCAGCGGAAGCTGGGATCGCTTCCGGAGTAGCGCCAGGGCCGTGACCGGTCCCAGCTTTCGCTGGGACGACGCCTTCCTTCTTCAAAATATTCGCCGCCCGCTTGTAGCCTGCGAGGAGATTGGCCCCGTCCTCGGTACCGACAAAGCCCTGCAACGCCTTCACCCGCGCGAGCAGGCGAACGAGATCGTCCTCTCCGCCGAGCGCGAAGACCGCGTCGATCAGGTCGTAGCGGACGCCCGCTTCACGCTGCTGTACCTTGAGCCGGTCGGCCAAGAAGTCGAGCAACGCGAATTCCACCTCGGCAGGGTGCAATCCCTTACCCAAATCCTTGCGATTGCTCTCAACTGACCAAAAGATTTCCCAACATTGACGCTCAGAAAGCTCAGGATTGAGTTCCTTGACCTTTCTCATAAGCTCCGGTCTGTGCTTCAAAATGAGATAGTGCATCGCATCTCGCACCAGCGAGAAGAATAGCCGCCCCAATGACACGCGGAGCCTATTGTCAGTAATTAGCTGAATTACCGAGATCGCGGCACGTCGAAGCGCAAATGGATCCTTCGAGCCCGTAGGCTTCTCGTCCACAGCAAAGAAGCGAACTAGCGTATCCAGCTTATCCGCCAGCGACACCGCCACCGTCACCGGCGCGGTCGGGACGTCGTCGCCCTGCCCGACCGGCTTGTAGTGGTCGCGGATCGCGTCGGCGACTTCGTCGGGCAGGCCCTCGGCGCGGGCGTAGTAGCCGCC
>JBGSPZ010000116.1:0-9104 GCA_041738375.1 Parerythrobacter sp.
GGCCCGCAGGCCTATCACCGCCTGCCCGAAATGCTCAGGCGTGCAGTCGCAGGCGAGCGCGCGACCGATACCGACATGCCGCCGATCGCCAAGTTCGACGCCCTCCCCGCGCGTCGCAAGATCGGCCCGACCGCGTTCCTCACCGTGCAGGAAGGCTGCGACAAGTTCTGCACCTATTGCGTGGTCCCCTATACCCGGGGCGCGGAAATCTCGCGCCCTCACAAGGACCTTGTCGCCGAAGCGCAGAAACTGGTCGAAGCCGGCGCGAAGGAGATCACCCTGCTGGGCCAGAACGTCAACGCCTGGCACGGCGATGACGACAAGGGTCGGGCGCAGGGCCTTGCGGGATTGATCAGGGCGCTCGCCGCCATCGATGGGCTCGCCCGTATCCGCTACACCACCAGCCACCCAGCCGACATGGATGACGCGATGATCGCCGCGCATGGCGAGGTCGACAAGCTGATGCCCTATCTCCACCTGCCGGTGCAGTCGGGCAACGACCGCGTGCTCAAGGCGATGAACCGCAGCCATACGGCGGACAGCTATCTCCGCCTGCTCGAACGCTTCCGCGCGGCCCGCCCCGATATCGCGCTGAGCGGCGATTTCATCGTCGGTTTTCCCGGCGAAACCGAGGCGGAGTTCGAGGATACGCTGCGGATTGTCGAGGAGGTCCGCTACGCGCAGGCCTTCAGCTTCAAATACTCCCCCCGCCCCGGCACCCCCGCCGCGAGCATGGAGGGCCAGGTCCCGCGCGAGGTGATGGACGAACGGCTCCAGCGCCTGCAGGCCGCGCTGAACCGCGATCAGCTGGCATTCAACGAGGCATCGGTCGGCAAGACTTGCGCAGTGTTGGTTGAGCGCAAGGGCAAGCACGAAGGCCAATGGCTCGGCAAATCGCCTTGGCTGCAAAGCGTGTGGTTCGAGGGCGGAGTCGCGATCGGCGATCTGGTCGAGGTCGAACTGGCAGAAGCAGGACCGAATTCATTGCACGGTAATTTGCCTTTGGTCAGGAAATCACACTGAGGGTCACAGCGAATGATTGGACTCACGCATAAAGGGAAATAATAACACGCCGGTATTGCATTTCGGGAGAGATTTTCATGGCTGACCTGCTTCTTCACCTTCTTGCCGGCCTTGGCGACCTTGCGTTCTCGGCAGTCGCACAATGGCTTAACGAGATGATGGGCGGCTAGACTCCTGTCGGCTCTGCGGAGAGCCTCATCGACGCGTCCGATTTGCGCATTCTTGATGCGGGCTCCGTACCGTATCGAGCAATCCTTTTCGTATTGGTCCTCGGACGAAACCTTGCCCTTGAAATTTGCTGGGCAAAGTGGCCCATTTCGGGCGGCTCGCGCATTACATCCGCATGACTTTCCCCAGCCGCGTTCAGCGCCCGTTCTTGCGTCTCGTGCGTTGTGGCATAGAACCCTAACGACAAACCAAGGGAGCTGCATGGGACGCAAACCCACTCGCGCGACGCCTGTTTTTTCGCCGTCGCCGTCACCGCAACGCGAAGTGCGCCGCGCACAGGTTGATATGAGTTTCGACAACCAGTCGCTCCTCGTTCCCCTGTTCGGCCAGTTCGACGCCAATCTGGTGCAGGTCGAAAACCGCGTCGGGGTGTTCATTTCCGCGCGCGGCGACAGGCTGCATATCGAGGGGCCGGAAGACAATGTCGCCCGCGCACGCGATGTGCTCAAGTCGATGTACGACCGGCTGGCGATGGGTCAGGATCTCGATGCGGGCGCAATCGAATCGCTGATCGCCATGTCGAACGAGCCCACGCTCGAAGGGATCGTCAACGCGGATGACGGCGCACCGCCGATCATGATCCGCACCCGGCGCAAGACGATCGTGCCGCGCAGCTTGATGCAGGCAAGCTACATGCACCAGCTTGCGCGCGAGGATATCATCTTCGCGCTCGGCCCGGCGGGCACCGGCAAGACCTATGTCGCGGTGGCGCAGGCAGTCAGCCAGCTGATCACCGGCAGCGTGCAGCGGCTGATCCTGTCGCGCCCGGCGGTCGAGGCGGGGGAAAAGCTCGGCTTCCTGCCCGGCGACATGAAGGACAAGGTCGATCCCTATCTGCGCCCGCTCTACGATGCGCTATATGACTGCATGCCGCCCGAGCAGGTCGAACGGCGGCTGGCCAGCGGCGAGATCGAGATCGCGCCGATCGCCTTCATGCGCGGGCGCACGCTTGCGGACAGCTTCATCATCCTCGACGAAGCGCAGAACACTACCCGCGAGCAGATGAAGATGTTCCTCACACGCTTCGGCCAGAACAGCCGGATGGTGGTGTGCGGCGACCCGAAGCAGGTCGATATCCCGGGCGGCGACCGCCATTCCGGCCTCGCCGATGCGGTCGCGCGGCTGGAGGATGTCGCAGGCATCGCGGTCACCCGCTTCACCAGCGCCGACGTGGTGCGCCACCCGATTGTGGGGCGGATTGTCGAGGCGTACGAGGGGAAAGACGCGTAAAGGGCGGACGCAAGGCGCCCGCCCTCCCATTCTTGCGTTGTGTGGGTCAGATTCCGTCGACGGCCTTGCTGACGAGGATGTTGACCGCCACGCGGCGGTTCTGCTGGCGGCCGTAATCGGTGCTGTTGTCAGCCGCCGGGTCGGCGGTGGCCATGCCCGTCGGGGTCAGCATGCGATAGGGTTTCCAGCCGCATTCCTGTTGCAGGAAGTTGACCACCCGCGCCGCGCGCTTTTCGCTCAGTTCCTGATTGACCTCGTAGCTGCCGGTCGAGTCGGTGTAACCGACTACGAGCAGCAGCGCGTTGTCCATGCTGTTGGCCTGCTGGGCTGCCGAACACAGCTGGGCGCGCGCATCGGGCGAAAGCGCGTGCTTGCCGGTATCGAAATAGACGTTGGTCGTGCCCTTGACGTTGTAGTTGTCGATATCCGCCACGCGCCCGCGCAGCGCTTCGGTCGCCGCGGTCTGTTCGGCAAAGCCCTGCTCGGTCCCGTTGGCGATCATCGCTGCGGTCTTGAGGTCCTTGTTCTTCAGGTCGATCCGGCTGGCGATGTAGCCGTCGCCCCACTGCACCGTCTTTACAGTTACCGGCAGCCCATTGAGCAGCGAATCGCTCTCAAGCGCGGTGCGGCTGAGGCCGAGGAAACCGCCGCTCGACTTGATCTCGGTGCCCGGGCTGACCATCACCACGGTCTGCACCCCGCCGACGCCGGTGACCTGCATCATGCTGCCCTTGCGGGCGGAGATGAAGCCGTCGATTTCCGGGCCTTCGGGAAGCTCCGACAGGTCGGTGGGCAGCGAACCGTAGACCGTCGTCATATAGTCCGACGACTGCGTGGTGTCCGCTTCCGCAGGGATTTCCTGGGTCTGCGCGGTGAGCGTGGCGGGGAATGCAAGGGCGACAGCCCCGGCAAGAAGCATGGCCTTGCGGCCAGAAATTGCGACCATCATTTATCACTCCTTCAATCCAAACAGCCCGGCGGTAAGCGGGCAACGGCTATCCTTGCGGCACGCACAGCTGTGCATCCGCTCGTTACTTTCCCCTGTGGCTGCCAGCGGCGACGAACGCTGCGTTGAGTGCCGTGGGAACGCGGCGATCGCAGCCGATGTTCCGCGCCACCTGTCGACCCGATGAATTTCGTCGCACCCACAAAAGCTTTCGCGGACGGTTCGGGCCGAATCTGCGGCGAGCCGAATCTCTTCGGGACCCAAAACAGGCGTTCCCGAGCATGATCGGCGCGGCTAAGACCCGGCGATGGAGCTCGACATTGACATTGAAGGATGGCCTGCAGGTGGATGGGAGCAACTGGCCGCCCGCGCCGCCGTGGCGGCAGGACAGGTCGTTCCCGAGCTTGCCAATACGCGGCTGACGGCAAGCGTGCTGTTCACCACCGACGAGGACGTGCACGCGTTGAACCGCCAATGGCGGCAACGCGACAAGCCGACCAACGTCCTTTCGTTTCCGATGCTCGATCGCGCGGAGCTGATGGGTCTCGCGGCGGACGGTCCGCCGACGATGCTGGGCGACCTCGCGCTGGCCCATGGCACCTGCGCAAGCGAAGCAGAGGAAAAGGGTATCCCGCTCGAACACCATGCCGCGCACCTGCTTGTGCACGGCTTCCTCCACCTGGCCGGCCACGACCATGTCGATTCCGATGCCCAGGCAGAGGAAATGGAAGCGCTGGAGATTGCAGCGCTTGCAATGATGGGCATCGCGGACCCATATGGGGACCGCAACCAGTAAGGAGCACCAAGGGGGCCATGGCCGACCCGGACCAGTCCGCAGGAGACGCGGAGAGTAGCAGCGGCCTTTTGGCCGCAGTGAGACGCCTGTTCGATCCGCAGCGCGACCGTTCGCTGCGCGAACAGCTTGAAGATGCGATCGATGAGCACGAGGAGGATCACTCGGCGGGGAACGAGGCTCCGGCGTCGGGCGACCTGTCGCCGGTCGAACGCCAGATGCTGCGCAACCTGCTTCATTTCAGCGAGCACGATGCCGACGATGTAGCGATCCCGCGCGGCGAGATCATCGCGGTCGAGGCGACAATCGGCTGGGATGAGCTGGTTCGCAGTTTCTCCGAAAACGGCCATTCGCGGATGCCGGTCTATCGCGGCGAGCTCGACCGGGTGATCGGCATGATCCACATCAAGGACGTGTTTCCCTATCTTGCCGAGAACAAGGAACCGCCGCGCGACTGGACGGTACTGATGCGCCAGCCGCTTTACGTGCCCCAAGCGCGGGGCGCGCTCGACGTGCTGGCCGACATGCGCAGCCGCCGCACGCACCTCGCCATCGTGGTCGACGAATTTTCGGGGACCGACGGGATCATCACCATCGAGGATCTGGTCGAGGAAATCGTCGGCGACATCGAGGACGAGCACGACGACTTGCCCGAAGAGCTGATCACCCCGATCGGCGACGGGATGTGGGATGCCGACGCGCGGGCGGAACTGGACGACGTGGCCAAGCGGATCGACCCGCGCCTTGCCGAAGTGGTCGAATCGGTCGACACGTTGGGCGGGCTGGCGTTCGTCCTGGCCGA
Organism: Parerythrobacter sp.; assembly: GCA_041738375.1. Lineage (GTDB taxonomy): Bacteria > Pseudomonadota > Alphaproteobacteria > Sphingomonadales > Sphingomonadaceae > Parerythrobacter_A. Next base: position 5,023 of record JBGSPZ010000116.1, read on the forward strand.
ACAGATCCCGACGGTTGGAACAGTCCTGACCCATCCGAGCGGCTGGAAGATCGAAGTGACAGCAGCCGACAAGACCCGGGTCAAACGGCTCCGGCTGCATCAGCCAGTTGCGGAAAGCGAGACGGACGGGAAGTAGCAAACCGCCGGCTTTGCATTTTTTGCATCCTTGACCCCGCGGCTCGCGTATATGCGAAAACGAAAGGATTCGTATGGCTACCCGGAGGCTCCCCCCCCTGCGTGCGCTGGAGGCTTTCATGCGCACCGTACGGCTCGGCTCGGCCCGCGCCGCGGCGGAGGAGTTGGGGCTCAGCCCGTCCGCCCTGTCGCGGCGGATCGCGAATCTGGAGGACTTCACGGGCAAGAAGCTGTTCACCCGCGCCAAGCAGGCGATGTCGCTGACAGACGAAGGGCAGGCGTTCCACGACGCGGTGCTGCCCCACCTCGAAGCGCTGGCGCTGGCGATCGAGAATCATTCGGAGAACATGTCGCTGCTGCGGCTGCATCTGGGTGTCCTGCCGCTGTTCGGCAGCCAGCGGCTGTTTCCGCGCCTGGCCGAACTGCGCCAGCGCCATCCGCTGCTGCACATCGACATCGACACCGGCCCGCATCTCGAAGACCGGGTGGGCGACACTCTGGACGCCGCGATTATCCTTTCGCGCGGCCCTGCGACGGGATTTCATGCGGTGCGGCTCGACCACAACATGGTTCACGCCATCTGCAATCCGGCGACCGCCGCAGCCGTCGGTCCGACGCCCGACCTTGAGGCGCTCGGCAAACAGACCTTCCTGATCCACAATGAACTGCCCGAGAGTTTCGAGGCGTGGAAGCGCGAACTGGGGATCGAAGCGCTCGAACCGGCGGCAATCGACCACTACGATTCGGGGCAATTGATGCTCGAGGCTGCCGCACAGGGACTCGGCATCGCGATCATGCACGACGATCACATGCGCCGCGCCGCCGACAAGCGCCTCGCGCGGCTCTACGATATCGAGGTCGAAAGCCCTTACAGTTACTGGTTCATCTGCAAGCCGCAGTCGCTCGAAAGTCGACCGGTGCGTCTGTTCCACGACTGGCTGGTCCGCGCGGGGCTTTAGGGGCAGAAGCCTAGTCGAGCGCTTCGAGAGCAGCGAGGCGCCGGAGGTCCTTGGGTCGGCCGAAGCTGCGCAATATCTCCGCAAGTTCTGTCCGCGCCGGGACGAACACCCGCCAGCCGTCCCGCTCAACCGCTACGCGGGTTCGTGGCCGGACCGGCTGCCATACCCCGCCTTGGCTGCGATGCAGCCCGGCCATGAATTCGACCGGGAGCGGGGGTTCGGTCCAGGTCGCAAAAAGCCTCGACACGAATCGTTCGTCCGCAATCCCCGGCGCAGACGCAATGTCCTGAAGGGTGAAGATGCGCCGCGCGTCGGCTTCCGACAGTACGACATCGACATCGGCCATGGTGCCGGGATCGGCTCCGTGCAGCGCCACAGCCGCGCTGCCGATCAGCCACCAGTCGTCGTGCGCATCGGCCATGATCTCAGTGAGTCTGGCTAGCGTCGCCTCGAGAGCGGAAATTGTGTCCGTCAGCTGTCATCCTTCGGTCTTGCTGCGTGCACACAAGTCTCGTTGACTGCGGCCAGCGGACCAGGGTGAGCCCTGTCTGCTCCACCGCATTCGACTTCGGGTTTGGTCACCGGATCATCATCCTTGCCGAGCAAACCGTGGGCTTCCGGGTCCGAATAGGCGGCGATCCACATCAGGCAATCGCTCAGCGCGCGGATGCTGTGCTTCTTCGTTGCGGTCGATAACGGATTGCAGTTGATCACCACCTCCTCTGCCGCCGGAGTCGCCTTGTAGCGGCGCAGCAGGCGCAAGAACTCGCCGCGCTCCGAAATCGCCAGCCGGTTGGTGTCATTCATCATCGGGTCGCCCGAAAAGAATGGCGAGGTGTTGAACACGAAGGCTCGGACCTCCGGATGCTCGATCGAAATCTGCGTCGCCAGCGCACCGCCAAGCGAGTGGCCGGTCACTTCGATCGGCACACCGGAATTGCCCTCGGCGTCGAGCAGCGCACGTTCGGCGGCGTAGACCAATTGCGCGCCCTGGCGCTGGCCTTCGCCCAGCGAACCGCGAAAAATGTCTGCGGCCGAGCCGAACTCCGTCCCGCGAAAGGCGATCACCCGAGCGGCGAGCGCGCCGCGTTCACCATCGGCCATCGTGTAGCGGTCGAACACCAGATAGGCGAGGCCGCTGCTGTCGTTGCCTGCCGCCTCGCGCCTGACGAAAGCCCTGGGCAGGACCGCGTACCGGTCGTCGTCGAGATAGGCGTTGGAGCTGAGCATGGCATAGGGCCACGCTTCACGCGCCGCTTCGCGCACGAAACCGCACCAGCCGCCCGGCTCCAACCGGCACGGGCTACGGCTCTGGGTGAGGTCGGGCAGCGGGGTGATGCATCCCGCCAGCAGCAGCGCGAGCGCCGCAACCGCCAGCCGAGATGCCATCACCCCCACATCCTCAGCCGATCAGGAAACCGTCGCTTTGACGATCTTGCCCGGCTCGCGCGGCGGCTCGCCCTTGGGCAGCGCATCGACATGTTCCATGCCGCTCTCGACCTGGCCCCACACGGTGTACTGGTTGTCGAGGAAGCGCGCATCGTCGAAGCAGATGAAGAACTGGCTGTTGGCGCTATCGGGCACACTGGTGCGCGCCATCGAGCACACGCCGCGCACATGCGGTTCGGCGTTGAACTCGGCCTTGAGGTCGGGCTTGTCGCTGCCGCCCATGCCGGTGCCATTGGGGCAGCCGCCCTGCGCCATGAAGCCGGGGATCACGCGGTGGAACTTGACCCCGTCGTAGAAGCCTTCGTTCACCAGCTCGGTGATCCGCTCGACATGGCCCGGTGCAAGGTCGGGCCGCAGCTTGATGACGACATCGCCGCCTTCTCCGTTGCCGGTGTCGAGAGTGAAGGTGAGCGTATCGGCCATGGGAATCTCCTGAGTGAATGTTGCCCGCCGATATAGAGGCGCAACCCGCAATGTCACCCCGCTTGCTTTTCGACCGCCCTGCCGTAGGGAACGCAGCACGATGGACGACCGGTCTGACCTCGACCTGCTGCACCCCGATCCGCGCGAGACGGAGGACGGCGCACGTCCCGACGACCGGATCGACGACGAGCGGCTGGACGAGGAGAATACGCTCAAGCCCGACTATGTCCGCGCCGTGCGCGATGCGCTGGAGGCGGGTGACGACGGTGCGGTCTACGATCTCGTAGAGCCGCTCCACCCGGCAGACTTGGCTGACCTGATCGAGCTGCTCGAGCGTGACGAACGCGCCGTGCTCGCGGCGGCGATCACTGACCTGATGGGTTCGGAAGTCATCGCCGAGCTCAACGACTTCGTGCGCGAGGAGATGATGGAGGCGCTGCCCGCTGACGCGGTCGCCGCCATCGCCGAACAGCTCGACACCGACGATGCGGTCCAGCTGATCGAGGATCTCGACGAGGAAGACCGGCAGGCGGTCCTCGCCGAACTCGACGACGAGGATCGCGTCGCGATCGAGAGCGCGCTGGCCTATCCGGAGGAAACTGCCGGCCGCCTGATGAGCCGCGAATTCGTCGCGGTGCCCGAGCACATGACGGTCGGCGACCTGATCGATTACCTGCGCAACGAAACCGATCTGGCGAGCGATTTCTTCGAAGTGTTCGTGGTCGACCACAAGCACCACCCGGTCGGCACCTGCGCGCTCAGCTGGATCCTCACCACCCCGCGCAACATCGCGCTGACCGATGTGATGCAGCGCGACCAGACGCTGATCCCCGTCATGCTCGACCAGGAAGAGGTCGCGCTGATGTTCCAGAAGTATGCGCTTATCAGCGCCGCCGTGGTCGATGAAAGCGGGCGGCTGGTCGGCCAGATGACGGTCGACGACGTGGTCCACATCATGTCCGACGAGGCGCAGGAAGATGCCATGCTGCTCTCCGGCGCGGGCGAAGGTGACATCAACGAGCCGATCCGCGAGGCCTATTCGGCGCGGGTGCGCTGGCTGGTCGCCAACCTCGGCACGGCGGTGGTCGCGAGCACCATCATCGCCATGTTCGGCGC
>JBGSPZ010000119.1:0-2131 GCA_041738375.1 Parerythrobacter sp.
GGCGATCGCCGAGCTGGCGAAAGTCGGCGGCCATGCCAGCGCCAAGCGCGCCTCGGTTCCCGATGAGGCCCTGGTCGAAATCCTCCAGGCCGAGCGGCTGGTCGAATGCTTCGAGGCGGAAAGCTGGTCGGGCAGCGAGGACGATGCCGGGCTGCTGGCAATGGCCGAGGCGGGGTGGGGGGCGAGCCACGTGCCTGCGCTGGCCCTGTCTCCCCTTGAACTCGCTGCGATCCGGGCGAAGCTGGCGGCGATAGGCAGGGAATGGCGCGAATTGCCGGAGGGCGAAGCGTTATCGCTCGAGTGGCACTGATACTTGTAGCCTCTTCCCTCGCAGCCTAGCATCGCCTCCGGGTCGCAACGGGGAGGGGAACATGGATATCTTTGCAGTGAACTGGATCGGCGTGGTCGCCGCCGCGGCGATGGGCTTTCTCGTCGGCGGAATCTGGTACGGGCCGGTAATGGGCAAGACATGGATGGGCGCGGTCGGCCTGTCCGAAGAGCAGATCAAGCAAGGCAACATGGCGGCGATCTACGGCGGGGCCTTCGCCTTCTCGCTGCTCGCCAGCTGGACTCTGGCGCATACCTTCGCCACTTACGGCCAAGACCTGTCGGTTGCGGTCAAGGTGCTGACCGCCTTCGGCGTCGCGCTCGGCTTCATCGTGCCGGCGATCGGGACCAACTACCTGTTCAGCCAGAAGTCGAAGACCCTGTTCTTCGTCGATGCGGGCTACTGGCTGCTGTTCTACATCGCGATGGGGACGGTCCACGCCTATCTGCCGTAACCGCATGGACGGGCGCAGCGGTCAGACTTTTCCGTTGTGCCCGTCGCCGCGCGTTTCGCCCGATTCGGTCGCGATGATCTCGACGATGACATCGCCGGGCTGGAGCATGTGACATTCATCTTCCCAGAAGCCGATCGCGCGTCCGTCGCGATAGACGCGCAGGCCCCGGCCGCCCGAGCGGAGCGTCTCGATCGAGCATCCGGCTTCCTCCGCTGTGATCTCGCGCTCGACCAGCTGGACCCGGCCTGACACAGACGCCAGATCGGCGAGATATTCGGCGATATGCGCACCCTTGACGCTGCCCGCGAGCAGCAGACCGGTGAAACGCACCGGGTTGATGACGTTGTTTGCCCCCGCCTGCCGGGCGAGCAGCTCGTTATCGTCGGCGCGCACCACCACGCTGATCGGCACGTCGGGGGCGAGGTGGCGGACGGTGAGCACGATCAGGATCGAGGTGTCGTCGCGCCCAGCGGAAACCAGCACGGTCTGTGCCTCGCTGATCCGCACTGCCTGAAGTGTATCGTCGCGGGTGGCGTCGGCGGCCAGGACGTTGCAGCCGAGCTTCTCCGCTTCGGCCAGCCGCTCCTCGCTCGGGTCGATCACCACGATGCAGCTCGGGTCGGTGCCGCGCTCGATCAGTTCGGCAACGCTTTCCGAGCCGGAGACCCCGTAGCCGAGGACGACAATGTGATCGGTGAGCTGTTTCTGGATACGGGCCATGCGCCATTTCTCCCAGCTGCGCTTGATGATGAAACTGTAGGCCGCGCCGACGAAGATGAAGAGCACGGCAATGCGAACGGGGGTGACGATCACGGCCTCGATCAGCCGCGAGCGGTCGCTGATCGGGGCGATATCGCCGAACCCGGTGGTGGTGACCGAGATCATGGTAAAATAGACCACGTCGAGGAAGCTGACGTGGCCGTCGTAGTGGTCGACCAGACCCTCGCGATCCCACCAGTGGATCATGATCACGAACAGCAGCAGGAACAGCGCCAGCGCCATGCGGATGCCGAGGTCGCCCCACACCGGCACCTTCACCGCACGGCGCAGCGGCTGGAACTTCTGGCTCTTGCCTCGCTTGCCCGCGCCCGATGCGCTGTCGTTCCGTCTTGCCATTGCCGGTCAGCGTTGGGGGAGCTTCTTGGCCGGGTCAACCGGCTGATTGTCCTTGAGGATATCGAAATGCAGCTCGGGCCGGGTCGCGCTGCCTGCGCTGCCCGCCAGCCCGATGCGTTCGCCGCTGCGCACGTAATCGCCCAGTTTGACGGTAATGCGCGAGAGGTGGCCGTAGCGGGTGCGCCAGCCGTTGCCGTGGTCGATCACCACCAGCCGCCCGAAGCGGCCCGAGT
>JBGSPZ010000180.1:0-3563 GCA_041738375.1 Parerythrobacter sp.
GGCGGCGGTTTCGTCCAGCTTGGCCTGCCGCCGCCCGCAGATATGGACCTCGGCCCCTAGCTTGAGGAAGGCTTCGCTCATCTCGCGCCCGAGGCCGGTACCGCCCCCGGTGACTAGGATCCGCTGGCCCTGCATCAGCCCGTCGCGAAACATCAGCCTGTCGATTTCCATGCTCTCCCCTTCTCGCCTTGTTGCCCGAGAGCCGCCGCTCAATAGTAGAACGCGCAGCCCTTCTGCATGAATTGCTCGATGCTTTCGCGCGTGCCGCAGAAGGTGACGATGCCGGCCAAAGGCACGCCCTGCTCTGCCTTTGCGCCAGCCACCCGGAACACTTCGCCGGGCTTGCTGCGGACCAGGCGGAAGCTGCCCTGCGGCTCGAGCTCTCCGCCTTCCACGCCCCGCCCGACCGTCACCAGCAACGAACCGTTCGGGCCGCTCTCGAAACTGCGGATCGCATAGTCGAGCGTTCCGGGCATCACCGCACGGCTCTCGATCGCCATCACCTGTCGCAGGACATGATCCGCCCCGACTTCGAAATAGCGTTCGACGATGGCGTTGTAGACATTGCCATTGTGCGCGCGTTCGGCGAAGACAAGCATCTCCGGCCCGTCTTCGACTGGTTGTTCGATGCGGAACACGGGCGGCCGGCCGAAGCCGTCGAAGCCGAAACTCTCAGTCCAGTCGGCCTCGAACGCCTGCGCTGCACCGGCCGTCTTGCTCACCGGATCATACGCCACCGCGACATAGATATCGCGCCCGAGGGGGAACTTTGCACGGGTCAGGTACACCTCGCGCCCTTCGATATCGTCGAGGCGGTAAGTGCCGTCGAGCGTTTGCGCGCAGCCTACTTCTGCCACCACCTCGGGCGGAAAGGCCGAGAGCGCGGCGCTGATAGCCGCCTTGGTCGCCTCCTGCGCAGGCTCGGGCACCTCGATTGCCTCGCCCGCCTCGCGCGAATCGATCCGCAAGCGAATGTCGCGCTCGATTGTTGAGATGCCCGCAATCTTGCATTCGGCAAGCGGACCGATGTCCGCTGCCTGGCCACAGGCCGCGAGCGCGAACGCGCTTAACGCAGGCAACGCGCCCTTCATCACAGTTTGCGCATCCTGTCCGTCATGGATCATGCGCTAACCAGCCTGCGCGGGCGTGGCAATTGCTATCGCGCCCTAATCGCGGTAATGGCGAGGCACAGCCCCGGCGCCGCGAAGCAAATGGCTTTGCAGGCCGGGGCCAAGTGTTTTCACCGGAGTTTTTTGCGTATGTCGCGTCGCCGCCAGATCTATGAGGGCAAGGCCAAGATCCTCTATGAGGGTCCCGAACCGGGCACCATCATCCAGTATTTCAAGGACGATGCGACCGCCTTCAACGCGCAGAAGAAGGGCACGATCAATGGCAAGGGCGTGATCAACAACCGCATCAGCGAGTTCGTTTTCACGCGGCTATCGCACATCGGCATTCCGACCCATTTCATCCGCCGGCTGAACATGCGCGAGCAGTTGGTTCGGCAGGTCGAGATCATCCCGATCGAGGTCGTCGTGCGCAATGTCGCGGCAGGGTCGATCTGCACTCGCCTCGGCCTCGAAGAGGGTGAGCCGCTGCCCCACACGCTGATCGAATATTATTACAAGGACGATGCGCTGGGCGATCCGCTGATCGCCGAGGAACACATCGCCTGCTTCAATTGGGCCGGGCCGGAGGAAATGCAGGATATCGCCAGCATGGCGATCCGGATCAACGATTTCCTGTGCGGCATGTTCGCCGCGATCGACATCCGGCTGGTCGACTTCAAGCTCGAATTCGGACGGATTTACGATCAGGACTACAGCCGCATCATCCTCGCCGACGAGATCAGCCCCGACGGTTGCCGCCTGTGGGACATGAAAACCGGCGAAAAGCTCGATAAGGACCGCTTCCGCCGTGACCTAGGCGGCGAGGAACAGGCCTATCAGGAGGTCGCCCGCCGTCTCGGCCTGCTCGACGGGGAGAACAGCGGTCCGGGCGAAGTGTTCGACCTCAACGCCCATCGCGGCAAGCTGCGCACGACCCCGAAGAAGAAGTAGGCCGCCCGTGCCTTCGCATTGCTCAGGGCGCTGGACCTGCGGGATGCGGTTTACTCCCTTCGCGGTCGCACTGCTGCTTGGCCTGTCATTTGCCGCCCCGGCCTATGCCGGGGAGCCGCCGGAAGCGGCTGTCTCCGATGCCCCGACTTGGCCGTTCGAAACGAGCGACATCGAACCCGACCCCGGCTTCGTTTTCGGTCGTCTGGACAACGGCATGCGCTACATCGTGCGGACGAACGACCGGCCCGAAGGCACCGCCTTGGTCAGGCTGCACATCGGTTCGGGATCGCTGTCCGAAACCGAGAGCGAGCGCGGCCTGGCGCATTTTGTCGAGCACATGGCGTTCAACGGCTCGAAGCGCATTCCCGAAGGGGAAATGATCAAATTGCTTGAGCGCGAGGGGCTGGCGTTCGGGGCGGACACCAACGCCTCGACGGGTTTCGAGGCGACGACCTACAAACTCGATCTGCCGCGCAACGAACCGGCCCTGCTCGACACCGCGCTGATGCTGATGCGCGAGACCGCGAGCGAACTGACGCTCTCGCCCGAGGCGATCGACCGCGAACGCGGGGTCAACCTTGCCGAGCGGCGTGACCGGAACACCTATGCGTTACAGGAACTGGTCGACCGGCTCGACTTCGCCACTCCCGGCGCGCTTCATACGCAGCGGTTGCCCATCGGTCTGCCCGAAGTTCTCGAGGGTGCAACCGATGCCGATTTGCGCGGATTCTATGCGCGTGAATATGTCCCGGCCAATGCCGTCCTCGTGGTCGTCGGGGACTATCCGGTCGAGGCGGTGGTAAGCGCGATCAATCGGCATTTCGCGGACTGGCGGCAAGCGCCCTTGCCTGCCGCGCCAGACATCGGTCCGATCGATCTCGCCCGTGGCGGGGAAACCGACATTTTTCTCGATCCTGCGCTGTCCGAAGCGGTCACGGTCTCGCGCCTCGCCCCTTGGCAGGAAAGATCGGACTCGATTGCGACCCGGCGCGACAACCTGATCCGCTCGCTCGGCTACGACATCGTCAATCGGCGGCTCGCGCGCCTCGCGGCGCAAGCCGATCCGCCGTTCCGCTCCGCCGGTTTCGGCACGGGCGATGTGTTCGAAGACGCGCGCACCACGAACCTCACCGTAAACACGATCGATGGCGGGTGGCAGCGAGGACTCGATGCGGCGGCCGATACGCTGCGCACCGCCTTGGCTTACGGATTTACCGCCAGCGAGGTGGCCGAACAACTCGCAACGACCCGCACCGCGCTCGAAAATTCGGTCGCTTCGGCCGAAACACGCACCAACGCCGCGCTGGTGAGCAGTGCATTGGCATTGATCGAAGACGAGCTTGTGCCGTCCACTCCCGAAGCGAGCCTCGCGCGCTTCGAAAGCTTCGCGGGGACGATCATTCCCGAGCAAGTGCTGGCGGCATTGCTCGATGATGCGGCGCCGCTGGTCGACCCCCTGATCCGGTTTCGCGGACGCGCGGCACCGGAGGGCGGCGAGCAGGC
>JBGSPZ010000182.1:0-9537 GCA_041738375.1 Parerythrobacter sp.
GCCGCTGAACTGCAAAAGCAATGGCCTGCTTCGCTACGCCCTACGGGCTCCGCTACGCAGCCCATTGCTTCAACCGCGCTCATGCGCAACAAAGCTGTCCGGCTCTAATCCCAGCTGGGGTAAAGAATGGGGTCACGTCACCACCCCCGGCCTAGAGTGGCACTTGCCTTTCGAAGGGTGGGCCAGGTTCCTGCAAACAAGGAACTTGGAATTATGAAGAGAAGTCACTGCCTACAGACCTGCGTTACCGCGAAGGTCGATAACTGGAAAATAGCCTGCGCGCGTGAGCGCGAGGTCAGCATGAGCGTTGTGGTTGGCGACTGCATCCATGACGAATGGTTACGCAAAACCGGAGCTGACAGCCGCACACCTGCCACCGATCCGGTGCGCCAGAACATCTTCATTAGGGTCGCTCTGGATGCGCTACTCACATACCATCCCGAGGCTCATCTGCGAGAGCGAACGATCGCAGTATATGATCGTCGAATAATCCGTCTTGGCCTTGTCGCTCCCCGTCCAGAGGGAGGCGAACATGGCGAATGACACGAGGCAATTGGCCATGCCATTCTTAGCCGGGGGCGACGGCGATCTGACCTCGAACAAGAGGATCGGGCGTGTCATTCGGTTGAAGGAAGTCATCCATCGTACCGGTTTGGGGAGGTCCACAATTTACCGCTGGATGGGTGAGGGGAAGTTCCCAAAGGCGGTCAAGCTCGGTGGACATTCCGTTGCCTGGGTAGAGCAGGAGATCGACCGCTGGCTAACGGAACGCTGCAGATAGGAGAGCGGAACCTACAGGCTTGTCGGCCGGAAATCCCGGTCATCATCCTGGCCAAACAGGTTCAGTTCGGAGAAGCGTCCTTCGAGACCCGCTGGTGTCAGCAAGGCGCGGGTTTCGTTGACCTGGCCCTGCAACCAATGTCGGAACTCTTGGACACGGCTATCGGTGTCATTTCCCGGTTCGCCGTGCGCCAACGCCAGCAGCGTTTCCAGTTTCTCGAGGCGTGACTGGGTGTCGAGAAGTATGGCAAGTTCATCGGACCGTCGCTCCTCAATGTACTTGAGTCTTGCTTCCCTTTCCCGGCGCTGGCGCTGCTCTTCGTTTTGCCTCACCTGCTCATCATCCTTTCGTTTCCGCTCGGCTTTCGCAGCGGCAACGACCGCGATCCCGATCGCAATCTTGGCCACCAGGTCTTCAAGACGCTGGCGCTTTCCATCGTTGAACGAGCGGCGCGGTGTGGGCTGGCGATAGGACCAGACGGGCTCGAACGAGATCGAAAACCGACCTGTCGGATTGTAGTCCCAGTCGGCGAAGATCGGGTGAGGGTCGCCATGCACATAGCGCCAACCACGCCTCTCACTCCGCTTCTCCCAGGCGGCCCGCTCAGCCTTCTCTTTGCAGGTGAGTTCGTGTTTCTCCCTGTTGTACCCCTCCGAGATCTCGAATTGCACATTCTGCGCACCGTCTGAGAAGCGACTGGGCTGATCGTCCGCTGTGAGCGTGAACCCTTGGACCTCTGCCGCCACCTCTAGTCTGGGCAGGAATTCGGCGACGCGGCCTATCGATCGCTTCGCTATGCTGCAAGGCACAAGCCCGGCCTCGCGAATGCAGATCAGCCCCTGCTCATTCGCCTTCCCGCGTCGCAAGGCAGCCAGCGTATTCCGCACGATGACGCTGCCGCGTTTGGGCATTGCTGTGGATGCATGCAGCGCAGATTTCGCCTTCACCTCGGCCACCTCGATCGCCTGGGTCTTCCAGTCTGCTGCGGGCGCATTGCGGATGAAAATCGCGCCGGGCCGATTGGTCTCAATCTCGGGCAAGGGAATCTGCTTGACGGCCTTTCCCGCGGCCTTCTTGGCCCACCAGCCAAGCGGAGGGTTGGGTATGGCGTGCTTGCGGCAAACCTTGTGGAGCGCAACATCGGAGACGCCGAGTTCCTTGGCGAGATGGGTCATGGGTTTCGACCAGACGAGGTCGTAGAACTCGCGGCAGGTGAAGCTCAGGCTCATCAGTTTCCTTCAGTTGGTTTCGTCGCTTAATGCGCGGCTTCCGTCCTCCATCGCTCTGAAGCGAGGCGATTTATCCCACATTTTTCGATTTTCCGGATTTGCGGGATAAAACCGGCGAGGTCGGCTCAGATCTCGATGCTGCCAAGGGCATTCATGGAAACCGCCCGATATCCTCGTTATGGTGGCGAATCGAAAGCCCTAGCAGAACGCGCGAATTTGAGTTTCGAGTCCTCAAAAAGGCATCGAACCAATAGCTTAAAAGGCAAATCGGGCCTTTGTGCGGGCTTCGTGATTTTCCGAACTCGATAAGCTTCGGAAAACAAACGGAAAAAGATACTGAATGTGATGCCTCTTCTGGCACCAGACACTTTCAAGCGATTGAAAGTGTTAGAAAACTCTGAAATTTCGAGGGAATTTGACGGCTGTCTGTTACAAACGTAACAGGAGATCGACCATGTGTACCTAACTCATACTTCACCAAGGAACCTACAATCTCCGGAGAGGCGTTCCCGACGATATCCGCCATCACTTCCTGACCAAAACAGGCAAGATTCGGACTGCGTGTGTGACGTCATCTTGTCCTTCGTGGAGGGATTGGACCCCCGGCGGGAGGATGTGCCGGGGGTCTGGCCAAGCGTCCGTTCCAACGAGGGACGACTCATGGGACGAGATCAGAAGCGGTAGCTGACGCCTGCGCTAAGCACCCAGGGATCGAGGTCGTGCTCGGTCTCGATCGCCAGCGTTTTGCCGGCGTACCAGCGGGCGGTGGTGCCGACGAAGTACTTCTTGGCGTCGAGCGAGAGTCCGAAGCCCTTGGCACCCAGCGGTATATCGACCCCACCCTGCAGCACGAAGCCGAATTCGTCGGACAGGTCGGTGTCGGTCACACCCAGCGGAATGGTGGCAGCGCCCGGCTTGTCCTTGACCCACAGGAAGTAGGTCGCGCCCGCACCGAGGTACGGTTTCACGCCGCCCGCATCCAGATGATACTTGAGCGTGAAAGTCGCCGGAATGACCTGCGCATCCGACACCAGCTCGGCCCCCGGCAGGCCTGCGGTGGCGTCAACATCGTGCTGGGTGAAGCAGCAGATCGTTTCCAGCGACAGGCTCTCGGTGAAGAAGTATTCGATGGCCACGGTTGGCACGACATTGTCGTTGGCGGCAGTCTGGGTGGTGGCCGGCAGGCCGACGATATCGACGTTGACGCCGGAAATCTTGCCATCGGGCAGCACGGCGGTTCCGAGCAATTTGACCTGAAGCTTGCCCGCGTCATCCTCGGCAGCAGCGGGTGTGGCGAAGGCAGCGATCCCGGCCATGGCGGCGAGAGCAGCGGCAGAAAGGGTCTTCATCGGTAGTGGTCCCGGCGCTGCAGTGGCCGCCCTGTGCGGCCGAGGATTGTTGCAGCGCATGGGGGCCAATAGGCGCGCGGGACACGGCAAATCATTGATCCAGGTCAATGCGGGCTTGGCCGCAATCGGCGAAATCGGCACGATGCTGACGCAGCAACAACTTCTGTCGCGCTTTGCCGATCGCTATCTGACCGATGGCTTCCCGGGTCCAGACGCGCTGCAATTCGCCGCGGCAGGGCGCTCGCTCAATGCCGCGCGTGACAACGTCATCCGCCTCGATGAAAGCTGCGACCAGCTGGTCTATCTGGCCGAAGGCGCGACCAAGCTGGTGGCGCGCGCTTCGGGCGGCCGCGAGCAGGTGCTGGGCTTCCACTTCGCCGGGGATCTTATCTGCGTTCCCGCGCGCGGGGCGCATGCCTACACGCTGTTCGCCCTTCAGGACACGTCGCTGCTGACATTCTCCTATGACAAGGTGGTCGAACTGGCGGGCGACAATTCCGCGATCCTGCGCCATTTGCTCGAGGCCAGTCGCGCCGCGCTGGCGCGCAGCCGCGAGAAGTCGATTGCGCTGGGGCGCAAGACCGCGCCGGAACGGGTCGCCTGTTTCCTGGTCAACATGGCCGAGCGGATCGGCATGGCAGAGGGCAAGGCCACCCGCTTCACCCTGCCGATGTCGCGCCGCGATATCGCCGACAGCATCGGGGTGACCATCGAGACGGTTAGCCGCCAGCTAACCGAGCTGCGCAAGCGAGGGGTGGTCGAGACTTCGGGCCGGTCGCGGATCGAGATCTGCGACATGGCGGCCCTCACGCGCGGGGCCGGATACTGCCACGCCACCTGACACAGACCAGAACTTTGCAAATTTGCGCTGGATCAAAGTCTGCCCCGCACTGGCGGGCTAGGCAGCGTTCAAACGGACGGAGAAAATCATGACTGCCGAATCTGCCCTGGGGCGTGCTGGCCTGTGGTTCGTGGTGCTGATCCTTGCCTTGGGGGCATTGGTCGGCGCGCGCGACGCGGGGTTTGCGGCCCATGCCGTGATCGTCGGGATCACGGCTTTCATCATGATCCTGGTTTCGGCCAAGCGGTTCGATCCGGCGGCGCTGTCACCCGCGCTGGCGGGTCCGGACAAAGAAAGCCGCTATGACGACGATCCCGTCCGCTGGGGGGCGCTGGCGACGCTGTTCTGGGGCACCGCAGGATTCCTGGCGGGGCTCTACATCGCCTTGCAGCTGGCCTTCCCCGCGCTCAATTTCGAGCCCTATCTCAACTTCGGCCGCTTGCGACCGCTCCACACCAGCGCGGTGATCTTCGCCTTTGGCGGCAATGCGCTGATCGCGACCAGCTTCTATGTCGTGCAGCGCACGTGCCGCACCCGGTTGGCCTTCCCCGGCCTCGCCCGCTTCGTGTTCTGGGGCTACCAGATGTTCATCGTGCTGGCGGCCTCGGGCTACCTGCTCGGCGTCACCCAGTCGAAGGAATATGCCGAGCCCGAATGGTACGTCGATCTGTGGTTGACGATCGTCTGGCTCGCTTACCTCGCGGTCTTTGTTGGCACCATCGTCAAGCGGCGCGAACCACATATCTATGTCGCCAACTGGTTCTACCTCGCCTTCATCGTCACCGTGGCGATGCTGCATGTGGTCAACAACCTCGCCATGCCGGTCAGCCTGCTCGGCTCGCGCAGCTACAGCGCTTTTGCCGGGGTCCAGGATGCGCTGACGCAGTGGTGGTACGGCCACAACGCGGTCGGATTTTTCCTCACCGCCGGCTTCCTCGCGATGATGTACTACTTCGTGCCGAAGCAGGCCGAGCGGCCGGTCTATTCCTACCGCCTCTCGATCATCCACTTCTGGTCGCTGATCTTCCTCTACATCTGGGCGGGTCCGCACCACTTGCATTACACCGCGCTGCCCGACTGGGCGCAGACGCTCGGCATGGTGTTCTCGATAATGCTGTGGATGCCGAGTTGGGGCGGGATGATCAACGGCCTGATGACGCTCAACGGCGCGTGGGACAAGATCCGCACTGATCCGATCATCCGCATGATGGTCATGGCGCTCGCGTTCTACGGCATGAGCACCTTCGAAGGCCCGATGATGAGCATCAAGGCGGTCAACAGCCTCAGCCACTATACCGACTGGACCATCGGCCACGTCCACTCCGGCGTGCTGGGCTGGAACGGGATGATCACTTTCGCCTGCCTGTATTATCTCGTCCCTCGCCTGTGGAACCGCCCGCGGATGTATTCGCTGCGGATGATCAACTGGCACTTCTGGCTCGCCACCGTGGGCATCGTTTTCTACGCCGCCAGCATGTGGGTGGCAGGGATCACCCAGGGCCTGATGTGGCGCGAGTATGGCGCTGACGGTTACCTGGTGAACAGCTTTGCCGACACCGTTGCCGCGCTCCACCCGATGTACCTGATGCGCGCCGCTGGCGGCCTGATGTACCTCGCCGGCTTCGTCATCATGCTCTGGAACGTGTGGCAGACGTTGGCAGGCAAGGTCCGCAGCGAGGCTGCGATGACCGAGACGCCCTATGACCAGAGCGCCGACCAGCCCCTTCCTCCCACCGCTGTCCCGGCAGAGTGAGACCGACCATGACCGAAGCCACACAAGACAAAGTCACCGGCCACGCCCGGCTCGAACGCAACGTCACGCTGATGGCGATGGCGACCTTTGCCACGGTCGCCATCGGCGGGATCGTGGAAATCGCCCCGCTGTTCTGGATCGACAACACCATCGAGCAGGTCGAGGGGATGCGCCCCTACAGCCCGCTCGAGCTGGCTGGGCGCGACATCTACATCCGCGAAGGCTGCTACACCTGCCACAGCCAGATGATCCGCCCGTTCCGCGACGAGGTGGAGCGTTACGGCCACTACAGCCTGGCGGCGGAGAGCATGTACGACCGGCCGTTCCAGTGGGGTTCCAAGCGGACCGGGCCAGACCTGGCGCGCGTGGGCGGGCGCTATTCCGATGAATGGCATGTCCAGCACCTCAAGAACCCGCAAGCGGTGGTGCCGGAAAGCGTGATGCCGCAATACGGCTTCCTAGCCGAGACTGACCTTTATGTCGCCGACATGGGGGCCAATCTCACCGCCATGGCCCGGCTCGGCGTGCCCTATAGCAAGGACGATATCGCCAAGGCCAAGACCGACCTGCGGGCGCAGGCCGATCCGGCGGCAGATACGGGCGATCTGGCCGAGCGTTACCCCAAGGCGCAGATCCGCGACTTCGACGGCGATCCGGCGCGGGTGACGGAGATGGATGCGCTGATCGCCTATCTCCAGATGCTCGGCACTCTGGTCGATGTGAACAGCGCCGCCGCGCAAGAGGAACTGGCGACGGAGACCGGCCGGTGAGCACCTATGAGACCCTGCGCCACTTCGCCGACAGCTATGGCCTGGCCATCATGGTCGGGGTGTTCCTGGTGCTGTGCCTGTGGCCGTTCCGCCCCGGCGCCCGGGCGCACAACGAAGCTGCCGCCAACATGATTTTCAAGGACCAAGACGATGGCGAATGAGAAGCGGATCGACCAGCCGACGGGAACCGAGTTCGTCGGTCATGAATGGGACGGGATCGAGGAGCTCAATACCCCGCTGCCGCGCTGGTGGCTGTGGACCTTCTACCTCTCGATCATCTTCTCCATCGGCTATGTCATCGCCTATCCGGCGTGGCCGCTGCTGTCGAAAGGCACAGAGGGCGTGCTCGGCTGGACCAGCCGGGGGCAGCTGGCGAAGGAAATGAGCTCAGCCGAGCAGGCCCGCGCCGGGACGCTGGCGAAGATCGCCGCCGCAGATTTTGCCACGCTCTCGCCCGATGATCCGTTGTGGCAGCAGGCCCGGGCTGGCGGGGCGGCGGCCTTCAAGGTCAATTGTAGCCAATGCCATGGCTCGGGTGCCGCCGGTAATCAGGAACTCGGCTATCCCAACCTCAATGACGACGACTGGCTGTGGGGCGGTGACTTTGCGGCGATCGAGTACACCATCACCCACGGCATCCGCCAGCCAGGGGAATTGCAGCGCCAGAGCGCCATGCCGCCCTTTGCGGGTATGCTGGAGCCGGCGCAGCTCGCTGCCCTGGCCCAGCATGTTCGCTCGCTCAGTGGGCTCGACCGGCCCAATGCCCAGGGAGCGGAGGTCTTTGCCACCAACTGCGCTTCCTGCCATGGCGAGCAAGGAAAGGGCCAGCGCGGTGTCGGCGCGCCCGACCTGAGCGACGCGATCTGGCTGCGCGGCAGCAGCGCAGAGGCGATCAAGGCGCAGGTTCTCAATCCGAAGATGGGGGTCATGCCGGCTTGGGGACAACGGCTCGATCCGGCAACGATCAAAATGCTGACCATTTACGTTCATTCGCTCGGGGGAGGCGAGAAACCGGTGCCGGTGCAGACGGCAGCGGCAGAGCCTGCGAGCGAAGCCGATGGCCAGCAGTAGCCCTTCCGCACCGCAGCTCTACGAAGCGCGCAAGGCGATCCACAACCAGCGGATCGACGGGCCCTTCCGGCGGTTCAAATGGCTGGTGATGATCGTCACGCTGACGATCTACTACGCCACGCCGTGGCTGCGCTGGGACCGTGGCCCTTACGCCCCGGACCAGGCGGTTCTGGTCGATCTGGCGAACCGCCGCTTCTACATGTTCGGGATCGAGATCTGGCCGCACGAATTCTATTTCGTCGCCGGGCTGCTGATCATGGCAGGCATCGGCCTGTTCGTGGTGACCAGCGCGGTCGGGCGGGCCTGGTGCGGCTATTCCTGCCCGCAGACGGTGTGGACCGACCTGTTCCAGCATGTCGACCGTTTCCTCGATGGTGACCGCAATGCGCGGATGCGGCTCGATGCCGCGCCGTGGACCTGGGGCAAGGTGCTGCGCCGCGCTTTCAAATGGAGCATCTACCTGTTCATCGGGTTCTGGACCGGCGGCGCATGGATCATGTATTTCGCCGATGCGCCCACGCTGACGCGCGATTTCTGGGCCGGTGAGGCCGCGCCGATTGCCTATATCACCGTCGCCGTGCTGACGCTGACGACAGTGGTGCTGGGCGGTTTCATGCGCGAGCAGGTGTGCATCTACATGTGCCCCTGGCCGCGCATCCAGACCGCCATGATGGACGAAAAATCGCTGCTGGTGACCTACAAGGACTGGCGCGGCGAGAGGCGCGGCAGCCTCAAGAAGGCCCAGAAGAACCCGGAAGAGTATGGCGACTGCATCGACTGCCACCAATGCGTGGCGGTGTGCCCGACCGGCTGGGATATCCGCAAGGGGCCGGATATTTCCTGCATCACCTGCGCGCTGTGCATCGATGCCTGCGACCGGGTGATGAAGGATATCGGCCGCCCGCGCGGACTGATCGATTATGCCACGCTGGAGGATTGCGAGCACGAGAAGGCCGGGGGCGAGCCGCGCCCGGTGTGGAAGACCCTGCTGCGCCCGCGCACCCTGGCCTATCTCGGCATCTGGTCGGCGATCGGCTTCGGCCTGCTCTTCGCGCTCGGCACGCGCACCCATGTCGATCTAACGGTCTCGCCCGACCGCAATCCGCCCTTCATGCTGATGAGCGACGGGTCGGTGCGCAATTCCTACACGCTCAAGCTGCGCAACATGACCAGCGCGCCGCGCCGGATGGTGCTTTCGCTCGAGGGACTGGAAGGGGCCGAGATGTGGAACGACACCATCGACCGCAGCCTGGCAGCGCGGCGACAGGAAGTGACCGTTCCGGCCGACGCGACCATGACCCTGCGGGCCTATGTCGTCGCCCCGCCCGGCGCGCAGGAACAGGAATTCGCCTTTGTGCTCGCAACGAATGACGAGCGGCCGGAGAGCGACATCGGCACCACCCGCTTTACCGCACCGGAG
The DNA here is from genome assembly GCA_041738375.1 of Parerythrobacter sp. Classification (GTDB taxonomy): domain Bacteria; phylum Pseudomonadota; class Alphaproteobacteria; order Sphingomonadales; family Sphingomonadaceae; genus Parerythrobacter_A. Next base: position 9,215 of record JBGSPZ010000182.1, read on the forward strand.
CAATGATATGACGAGGCACTTCACCGGCTGGCATATGACCGCGATCCTCGTCGGCGGGTTCGGCATTGTCGTGGCTGTCAATCTGCTGATGGCGAGCCTCGCGGTCGGCAGCTTCGGGGGGATCGTGGTCGAGAACTCCTATGTCGCGAGCCAAAAGTTCAACGGCTGGCTGGAACAAGCGCGGCGCGAAAATGCGCTTGGCTGGACGGCCGCGGTGGCCCGGACGGGTGACGGGCGGTTGCAGGTTACCACCGCAGGCGCGCCTGTAGGCACGCAGGCCCGCGCCGAACTGCGTCGCCCTCTCGGCAGGGCCAAGCTGGTGG
>JBGSPZ010000183.1:0-9884 GCA_041738375.1 Parerythrobacter sp.
GCCTTGCAGCTGCGCTGATGCTGTTGGCGCTGGGCCGGATTGCCGGTGTGTCCGGGCTTGCAGCCAAAGCGGTCGGGCTGGGCGGCAGCGGCATTGCGCGCAGCGACGCCTGGATGTTTGTCATCGGGCTTCCGCTCGGCGCACTTGTCATAATGCTGGTTTCGGGAGGGCTTCAGGCCAGCTTCGCCAGCCCGGTCACACTGGCGATCGCCGGACTGCTGGTCGGAATTGGTACGCGGCTCGGCAGCGGCTGCACCAGCGGTCATGGCGTCTGCGGTGTCAGCCGGTTGTCCGGCCGTTCGATCGTCGCCACGGTTACCTTCATGGCGACCGGTATTGCGACCGTCGCCGTCATGAATTCGCTCGGGCTGGAGGTGCTGTGATGCGCAGCAGTATCGTATCGCTCGCATCCGGCGCCCTGTTCGGTGCAGGTCTCGCGCTTGGCGGCATGACCGATCCGGCACGCGTCCGCGGTTTCCTCGACATCTTCGGCAACTGGGACCCCACGCTTGCTTTCGTCATGGGCGGTGCGGTGATCGTCATGACTGTCGCCTGGCGCATGGTCCCGCGTCTGGCGGTGCCGCTTGCGGCAGAACAATTCCACCTGCCATCGCGATCCGATCTGACGCCGCAGCTGATCGGCGGCGCTGCCCTCTTCGGAATCGGGTGGGGGATTGCCGGATTGTGCCCTGGACCGGGCATCGCCGCGCTGGTCATCGAACCGGGGGCTGCCGCGATCTTCGTTCTTGCGATGCTTGCCGGCATGGCCGGGGTGCGGCTTGTGGAAGGAGCCAAGTCGTGAAAATCGCTATCGTGACCGAAAGTTTCGCGGTCTCTCCTCAAATCCGAACTGAAGACATGCAGGAACTGGCCGGGGCCGGTTACCGCACGGTGATCTGCAACCGGCCAGACGGCGAGGAGCTTGGTCAACCCACGGTTGCGGGGATCCGCGAGGCTGCGGAAGCGGCAGGTCTGGCGTTTCATCACATTCCGGTGGCAGGTGGCGCGTTTCCCGAGCCGGCAATCAGGTCCTTCGCTGATGTTCGCGCGGCGGCAGATGGCAAGGTGCTGGCCTATTGCCGCACCGGTACCCGGTCCATCACCCTCGATGCACTGGCCAATGTCGAGAACCTTGGCATCGGCGAACGCATCGAGGCCGCGCAGCGTGCAGGCTACGATCTGTCCGGCCTGCGCGAACGGCTCGGCGAATAATCGAAAAACATCAGGAGAATTTGTGATGCCCCGGAAGCTTCGCCACCAAGTCGTCATAGTTGGCGGCGGTTCGGCCGGGATCGCGACCGCATCCTCGATGCTGAAACGGCGCCCATCGCTCGACATCGCGATCGTCGAGCCGAGCGCGGACCACTATTACCAGCCGGGCTGGACGATGGTCGGTGGCGGGATTTTCGATGCGCCGGTCACGCGGCGACCGATGGCGAGCGTGATGCCCAAGAGCGCGACCTGGCTGCGCGAGACTGCCGCGTCATTCCAGCCCGAAAGCAACCAGATCACCCTGTCTGACGGCACGACCATCACCTACGCGATCCTGATCGTGGCCCCCGGCATCCGTCTGGCGTGGGAGAAGATCGAGGGGCTGAAGGACACACTCGGCAGGAACGGAGTTACGTCAAACTATCGGTACGATCTCGCGCCCTACACCTGGGATCTGGTGCGCAATCTCAATTCAGGTCGGGCGATCTTCAGCCAGCCGGCCATGCCGATCAAATGCGCAGGCGCCCCGCAAAAGGCGATGTATCTGTCTTGCGACGCATGGAAGGAGCGCGGCGTCCTTAGCGAAATCGACGTCGAGTTCCGCAATGCCGGGGGCGTATTGTTCGGCGTCAAGGAATACGTCCCGGCGCTGATGGAATATGTCGAGACATACGGCATCGACCTGAAGCTCAATCAGACGTTGATGGCAGTTGACGGTCCGGCCCGGAAAGCGGTGTTCAAGACCGATGCCGGTGAGGAAACCGTCGAATTCGACATGCTTCATGCCGTTCCGCCTCAGGTCGCTCCCCAGTTCGTCGCCGACAGTCCGCTCGCCAATCCGGAGAGCGGCTTCGTCGATATCGACAAGTTCACTCTCCAACACGTCCGTTACCGCAATGTTTTCGGCGTCGGCGATGCCGGGTCCACACCCAATGCCAAGACTGCGGCGGCTGCCCGCAAGCAGGCACCGATCGTGGCGGTAAATGCGCTCGCCGTGCTGGACGGCAAGGACCCGCGGGCGGCATACGATGGCTATGGCTCGTGCCCGCTGACGGTCGAGCGCGGGAAGATCGTGCTCGCCGAGTTCGGTTATGACGGCAAGCTGCTGCCGAGTTTCCCTAAATGGCTGATCGACGGCACGCGCCCGGCACGACTGAGCTGGTTGCTCAAGTCCGAAGCCCTGCCGTGGATCTACTGGAACGGCATGCTCAAGGGCCGCGAATGGATGGTCAAGCCGGACGTGAAAGCCACCTGATGCCAACCGAGATCCCTGCACCTGCAATCGGCGGACAATCCGATCCGCTGCGCAAACACGGTTCCGAGGGTTGGTCGCAGTATCTTCCCATCCTCGAATGGGGGCGGAGCTACAACAGGTCGATCCTGACGAGCGACCTCGTCGCCGCAATCATCGTCACCATCATGCTGATCCCGCAGAGCCTCGCCTATGCGTTGCTGGCAGGCCTCCCGCCGGTGGTCGGGCTCTATGCGTCGATCCTGCCGCTGGTGGCCTATGCCATCTTCGGCACCAGTCGGACACTCGCAGTCGGACCCGTTGCCGTTGTTTCGCTGATGACCGCAAGCGCCGCCGGTGCCGTCGCAGCCCAAGGCACCGCGCTTTATCTCGAAGCAGCAATCACACTGGCGGCGCTATCCGGCGTGATGCTGGCGGTGCTCGGATTCCTGCGGCTGGGTTTCCTGGCGAACCTGCTGTCCCACCCGGTGATCAGCGGCTTCATTACCGCCAGCGGCATACTGATCGCGACCAGCCAGCTAAAGCATATTCTCGGCGTATCGGCCGGCGGCGATACTTGGCCGCAGATGCTGGGCGGGCTGGTTTCGGCAGTCGATACGATCAGTCTTCCGACCCTAGCCATCGGCATCCCGGCAACGCTGTTCCTGTTCTGGGTCCGCAAGGGCCTGAAGCCCGCGCTGGTCAGGGCGGGTCTGAGCGCCCGCGCGGCGGACATCTCGGCCAAGGCGGGGCCTGTCGTGGCTGTCGTTCTCACGATCGCGGCCGTCATCGCCTTCGATCTCGCGGGGCGCGGGGTCAAGGTGGTGGGGGCGATCCCGCAGGGCCTGCCGCCCTTCGCCTTGCCCTCGACCGATCCCGGCCTGATCGGCCGGTTGTGGGTGCCTGCCTTGCTGATCTCGATTATCGGCTTCGTCGAGAGCGTCTCGGTGGCGCAGACGCTGGCGGCCAAACGGCGGCAGCGCATCGCGCCCAACCAGGAACTGATCGGACTTGGCGCTTCGAACATCGCCAGCGCATTGTCCGGCGGATATCCGGTAACCGGCGGCTTCGCCCGCTCGGTGGTCAATTTCGATGCCGGGGCGGAGACCCCTGCCGCCGGGGCCTACACCGCCGTGGGCATATTGCTGGCCGGTCTGTTTCTCACCCCGCTGCTGTTCAACCTGCCGATCGCGACGCTGGCCGCCACGATCATTGTCGCGGTGCTCAGCCTGGTCGACTTCAAAACTCCGGGCAAGCTGTGGCGCTATTCCCGGCCCGATTTCGCCGCGCATATGACGACTATCGGCGTGACCTTGCTGGCCGGGGTCGAGTTGGGGGTGATCGCCGGCGTCGGCGTCGGCCTGCTGCTTTACCTCTGGCGCGCCAGCCGACCTCACGCTGCGATTGTCGGCCGGGTGCCCGAGACCGAGCATTTCCGCAACGTGCTGCGCCACCAGGTGTTCACCGTACCGCACGTCCTTTCAATCCGTATCGACGAAAGCCTGACCTACCTCAACGCCCGCTGGCTGGAGGAATACGTGCTCGAACGCGTCGCCGAGAGACCCGCGCTGCGCCATGTGATACTGATGTGCAGCGCGGTAAACGAGATCGACGCATCGGGTCTCGAAAGCCTCGAGGCGATCAACCATCGGCTGATCGACGGAGGTATCAGGATGCACCTGTCGGAGGTCAAGGGTCCGGTGATGGACCGGCTCCAGCGCACCCATTTCCTCGAAGAGTTGAACGGCCGCGTCCACCTGTCGCAGGACCTCGCTTTCAGCGAGGCGGTGGATGACGACGGCAAGGAGAAGTACCAGATTGCCGACATGGCCCGCGGGATGATCTGATGTCTGCCATCCCAAGCACCCTCACGCGCTGCCGCCGGATCGAGCAGTTGATCATTGGGGGGCAAGGGAGTGTGCGAGAGCTGCTGCGGAGCCGGGGCCTCGGAGAAGACCTTTTGTCGCTGGCGCAAAGCGCAGGCACCGGCGGATTCCGGCATTCAAATTCAGATAAACTGAAAATAACTGGTTAAATTCGGCTCAGGCAGGGCAAATTTTCCCAATGTGTGCGCGGATATCAAATAAACGATATATACAATCGAATAATTGAATTGGATCATGTCAGGCGATGGCGCTAGACCCGTGGCATTAACCGAAACGGAGTTCCAACCATGAGCCTGCACATCGGCGACATCGCCCCCGACTTCACCACCGACAGCACCGTCGGCCCGCTTAGCCTTCACGACTGGGCCGGCGATAGCTGGGTGTTCTTCTTCAGCCACCCAGCCGATTTCACCCCGGTCTGCACCACCGAAATGGGTGCCACGGCAAAGCTGGCGGGCGAATTCGAGCGGCGCAACGTCAAGCCTCTCGGGCTGTCGACCGACACTGCCGATGAACACCGGGCGTGGATCGCCGATGTCAATGCGACCCAAGGCGTCGACCTGCAGTTCCCGATCGTCGATGATGCCGATATGGCAATCGCCCGTCTCTACGACATGATCCACCCGGGGCAGAGCGAGACCGCGGCGGTTCGCTCGGTCTTCATCATCGACCCGACGAAGAAAATCCGCCTGATTATGATCTACCCGATGAGCGTGGGCCGCAACTTCGACGAGATCATTCGGGTCATCGACAGCTTGCAACTGGCCGACCGAGCCGGTGTGGTTACCCCCGCCAACTGGCAGCCGGGCGGCGATGTGATTATTCCGCCCAGCGTCAACGACGACGAGGCGCGCGCCAAGTTCCCGCAGGGTTTCACCACCGTGCTGCCTTATCTGCGCACCACCAGGGTGGCCTAGGAGACAGACCATGCTTCGACAGATCGACACGCTTCTGGCTCCGGCGCCCGGGTGGCGCGATCTGGTCGACCCGGTCTTCCGCATACTGACCAGCCTGATCTTCATCATCGGCGGACTCGGCCATTTCGGACAGCACCAGATGATGCTCGACCGGATGGCCGAATCTCCGTGGCGCGAGGTGGTTGAGCGGATCGGCGACCCGTCCATGCTGTTATGGTTGAGTGGTGCCGTTTTCGTGGTCTTCGGTATCGCCCTAGCGCTAGGGTTTGCGACCAGACTGTCAGCACTGGTTATCCTTGCGACCCTCGTGCCGATCACGGTCTTCACGCATATCGCCCCCGGCCATGTCGGCCCGTTGTTCAAGAACATTGCGATCATGGGGGCGCTGGTCCTGTTGTGGGTCCGTGGCGGCGGAGCCTACGCGCTCGACCAGCGATGGCTTGCAAGCGGCTCAAGCTAGGTGAACTTCTTCGCACTTTCAGCCCGCACCTCGATGACCTAGGATTATCTCCGATGTTCGAGCACCTCGACGCCGTTCTTCTGGCCCGCATCCAGTTCGCATTCACGGTGAGCTTTCACTTCATTTTTCCGGCATTCTCGATCGGGCTCGCGAGTTATCTCGCGGTGCTGGAAGGGCTGTGGCTCAAGACCCGCAAGCAGCTGTATCTCGACCTGTTCAAATACTGGCTCAAGATATTCGCGATCGCATTTGCCATGGGTGTCGTCTCCGGCATCGTGATGTCCTACCAGTTCGGCACCAACTGGTCGGTGTTTTCGGACAAGGCCGGTCCGGTGATCGGCCCGCTGATGGCTTACGAGGTGCTGACCGCTTTCTTCCTCGAGGCAGGCTTTCTCGGGGTCATGCTGTTCGGGATGAACAAGGTCGGCAAGAAGCTGCACTTCGCCGCCACGCTGATGGTGGCGCTGGGCACATTCGTTTCGGCGTTCTGGATCCTGTCGGTGAACAGCTGGATGCAGACGCCGGTCGGCTATGAGATGGGTGCGAATGGCCAGTTCCTGCCCGGCCCCAGCTGGTGGGATATCGTGTTCAATCCCAGCTTCCCCTACCGCCTGGTCCATACGGTGATCGCGGCCTATCTCACCACCGCTTTCGTGGTCGGCGGGGTCGGGGCGTGGCACCTCCTCAAGGACCGTACCAACGCCCACGCGCGCAAGATGTTCTCGATGGCGATGTGGATGGCGGCGGTCGTCACGCCGATCCAGATCTTCGCGGGCGACCTGCACGGTCTCAACACGCTCGAGCATCAGCCGCAGAAGGTGATGGCGATGGAGGGGCATTTCCACAGCCATCCTGACGGCGCTCCGCTGATCCTGTTTGGTATCCCGAACAGCGAGGAGAAGCGGGTGGATTATGCCATCGCAATTCCCAAGGCGTCTTCGCTGATCCTCAAGCATGACATGGATGCCCCGCTCGCCGGGCTGGATACCATCCCCGACGACGAGGAACCGCCGGTCGGGATCGTCTTCTGGTCGTTCCGCATCATGGTCGGGATCGGCTTTGCCATGCTCGGGCTAGGCCTGTGGAGCCTGTTTGCCCGTGTCCGCAAGAGGCTCTACGACTGGCCCATGCTCCATCGCGCGGCGCTGATGATGGCACCCAGCGGGTTCGTTGCAGTGATCGCCGGCTGGATCACCACCGAAGTTGGCCGCCAACCCTATGTGATCTACAACCTGCTGCGCACGGCGGATGCGGCGAGCCCGCTCGACGCGCCTGCCGTCGCTGCTTCACTGCTCGCTTTCGTTGTGGTCTACTTCGCCGTTTTCGGCGCGGGTGTGTGGTACATCCTGCACCTGATGCACAAGCCGCCGCATACCGGCGAACTCGGCGTCAAGCGCGGGGACAAGGGGCCGATCCGCACGGCAGGCATCACGCCGGGGCCGACGCAGAACCCGGGCGATGCCGACACGCTCCCCACCTCGCGGCAGGAGGCCGAGTAATGGACCTTACTGTCATCTGGGCCTTCATCATCGCCTTCGCCGTGTTTGCCTATGTGGTGATGGACGGGTTCGACCTCGGCATCGGCATCCTGTTTCCGACTTTCGAGGTCGGGTCGGAACGCGACCGCGCGATGAACTCGATTGCGCCGGTGTGGGACGGCAACGAGACCTGGCTGGTGCTGGGCGGTGGCGGGCTCCTTGCCGCGTTCCCCCTGGCCTATGCGGTCATCCTCCCGGCCACCTATCCGCTGATCATCGCTATGCTGCTGGGCCTCGTGTTTCGCGGTGTTGCTTTCGAATACCGGTGGCGGGACCCGGGTCACCGGCGGTTCTGGGATGCGGCGTTCACCGGCGGGAGCATCGTCGCGGCGATGGCGCAGGGCATGACGCTGGGGGCCTTGCTGCAAGGCATCGAGGTGGTCGACCGGTCCTACGCCGGGAGCTGGTTCGACTGGCTGACACCCTATACCCTGTTGACCGGCCTCGGCACCGTGGCGGGCTATGCCCTGCTCGGCGCGACCTGGCTGGTGTGGAAGCTCGAAGGGGAAAGCCAGCATCACGCTCGCGCCTTGGGCAAGAAAGCGGCCTGGGCGACCCTCGTCCTGATGGGCGGGGTCAGCCTCTACAATGTGGTCCTCAACCCCGAATATGCAGCGCGCTGGCTTTCCGCGCCGGAGATCTATTTTGCCGCGCCGGTGCCGATCGTGACCGGGCTGGTCGCGCTGGCGCTGCTCCGCTCACTGACGGCCGAGCGGCACAGCAAACCGTTCTGGCTCAGCCTCGCGCTCTTCTTCATGGGCATGGCGGGCCTGGGCGTCACCATGTGGCCCTATGTCGTGCCGCCCGGCTTGACGATCTGGGATGCCGCCGCGCCGGAACGCAGCCAGATCTTCATGCTGGTCGGGGTCGCTATCACCATGCCGCTCATCATTGCCTACACCGCCTGGGCCTATTGGGTGTTCCGCGGCAAGGTTGGCGACGAGGGCTACCACTGATGGGCGAGGCGGAAGAACGCCCGCTGTGGCAGCGCCTCGGCTGGATGGCCGCCATCTGGCTGGCAAGCGTCACGGTTCTCGGAATCGTCGGCTATGTGATCAGGCTATCGTTGAAGGCCTGACCGGCACCGCAGGTCGCTCGGGTTGGACCGCTGAAGACCTGCCGAGGCGATCTCCCAGCAATCTCCACCGCAAGCCCATTTGCCCAAATCGCCAGCCCAACCATTGGCTGGACGCGAAGCTGTTTCTACCGAACTAAGGTCTCTGGTGTGCCGCAATATAGTAACACGAAATTGGAAGTTCTGCCCTCGTTACTCAGTGATTAACTCTTGAACGAGGCTGCTGGTGCGGGTTTCTTTCTAGCGCTTGCCGCAATCAATCGTACGGCCTATGCACTAGGACATTGTCACGAATAAAGTGAGTCGGGATTCTCAATCATTAGGCAGACCGGAAGAGTTTGCTGCGCGTCGAGAATATACAAGATTTCCTGTATCCGCCTCATTACATTCATGCCAACGATAACAACTTCCTTCGTGTCGTGCGCAAGATTCGTTTTTGGGCCTGTTCGCTTGCCATGCCTTTGCATGTCCGGTGGGCAGTTCGCTCCTGACGAAAAGTGCCTGGCTGCCGCCGCAAGCCGCTTTTGGCTTCGGCTCCATGTCGGGCCGCGCAGCTGGTGCAGTTCGAGATGGAGGCAAGGTTATGGCTGTCAGTCCCACATATCCCGGCGTTTATGTTCAGGAAATCGATTCCGGCGTCCGAACGGTCGCAGGCGTCCCGACGTCGATTGCCGCCTTCGTCGGAGTAGCAACGCGCGGCCCGGTCAACCAGCCGGTCGCCTGCTTCAATTTCGGCGATTATTCCCGGCGCTTCGGCGGCCTCTCGACTGCCAGCACGATGAGCTATTGCATCGACGATTTCTTCGCCAATGGCGGCGGTCAGTGCGAAGTCGTGCGGGTGTTCAAGCCGCTCGCTGCCGGAGACGGGACCAACGATGCCGATGGCTATGCCAAGCTTACGCTCGTTTCGCTGAAGCTGCGCGCAAGAAGCCCTGGTGCCTGGGGCAACCGGCTCAAGGGCCGGATCGACCACCCGGAAGAAACCGATGATATCGCGGCAACCGCCGCCGCTGCCAAATACGGCGTTGCCAAGACCGATCTGTTCACCCTGACGGTGATCGACGAGGCGACCGGCGCACGCGAAGTACACACCAATCTCGTCGCCAAGGATCTCGACACCGAACGCCGGTTCGATCGCGTCCTCGCAGCATCGTCGCAGCTGGTCGAATTCGAACCCAAAAGCGACGGAACACCGACATTTGTCAACGGACGACCTTCGAAGACGAGTGTCACTGGCGGCATCCCCGACCTGATCGCTGCAGAGAAGGGTAACGACGGGCAGACGGTCGATAACATCGCGCTGGCAGGTGACCTCGCAACCAAAACCGGGATGCAGGCGCTGCGCAAGACCGACATCTTCAACCTGCTGTGCGTACCGCCGGTCGACCGCACCGGCGAGATCGACAAAACCACGCGCGAAAAAGCCGCAGCGCTGTGCCGCGAGCGGCGGGCGCTGTTCGTTGTCGACCCGCTAAAGGCGTGGGATGCGAACCCCGATACGGCGGCCGCAACTGCAAAGACGGGGATGCTCGCGGGCGACGTCATGGCGCTGGCCAATGCCGATC
>JBGSPZ010000217.1:0-2742 GCA_041738375.1 Parerythrobacter sp.
GCTGGCGCAGGGGCGCGAGGTGCCGATGCTGCTGATGGAAGCGGGCGAGGCGTTGCGCTTCGACCGCCTGTCGATCGACATCGGGGTGAATGGCGTGTGCCGGGTGCTGGCGCATATCGGGATGATCGAGGCGGACGACGGCCTGTCTCATGTCGGCATCCCGGCGCGGGCCAACAAATCGAGCTGGGTCCGCGCCCCGCGCGGCGGAGTGACGAACCGCAAGCGCAAGTCGGGCGACATCGTCCACAAGGGGGACCTGCTCGCCACCGTCGGCGGGCTGTTCGGCGAGGACCCGCAGGAGATGGTCAGCCCGATCGACGGCATCATCATCGGCCACGCCACCCTGCCGGTGGTCAACCAGGGCGACGCGCTGTTCCACATCGCCGAGGTGGCACAACTGGAGCACGCAGGCGAAAGGATCGGCTCGATCACCGAAGCGATCCTCGCGAGCGAACCCGAGGGCCCGGCACAACCGCTGATGGACGAGGATGAGGTGATTTAGGGCATTGACTGCAAATTTATCTGCAGTTATCTGCATCTCTAAACTTGGAGGTCCAGATGCGCCATAGATTCCTTTTCTCTGTCGACAGAGCGCCTGAAGGAGGGTTAGCAGCGGCTACACTTCACGGAGATATTCCCTCATATTTTCGTGGTGTTAAATCCACAAATGGGCCCTCGATACTCGCAGTTAGCGAATTTCGCTATTCGCCAGAGTTAGCAGTCTTAACAGTTGACTCGAATCATGTGCTGTCACTGGTTGAGGGAGAAGAAGATCACTGGCTCGTGGTTCGCGACCCGACCGTTGAGAAATCCGACGCGTTACTTGACTCAGATTTTGCAGGTTTCTGCGATAGTTTGTCAAAGAAGTTGGGAAGACTTTCGTCAGCCGTCATCGAAGGCCTTATCGAGATTGACCCGTCTCTCGATCTTGTCCGAAAGAACTCGGGACGCTGGGTGAATCTTGGGATCAACTTTTGTACACTGAAGCCGCAACCGCGCAATCAGGATATTCAGTTCACTCTTTATGGCAGCCCAACGAAGTTCGATCACGGAGGCTTTTTAAAGCACGATCAAAACAGTTATTCTCGGGGCTGGATTAAGGAAATGGACGATGTGGCCATTTTTCTTAGACACGCCCAAAACAGCTATGCGATGAGGACGTCCTAAACCAACCCCGCATGCTCCAGTGCCTCGTCCACCGCCTTGCGGCTCGCCTCGCTCGCATTCACGAGTGGTAGGCGTACGTCGCACTCCAGCCAATCGTGCACCCGTGTGAGCGCATATTTCACCGGTGCAGGGCTCGCGTCGGAAAACATCGCGTAGTGCAGCGGGAACAGACGGTCGTTAATCTCTCGCGCTTTCACCAGGTCGTTGGCGGCAATCGCTGCGTGGAATTCGGCGCATAGCGCGGGGGCGACGTTGGCGGTTACCGAGATGCACCCGCGCCCGCCCGCCGCCGAATGAGGGAGCCACAATTCGTCATTGCCCGATAGCTGGCAGAAATCGTGCCCAATCCCCATCCGGTGGTCGGCGACGCGGCTAAGGTCTCCGCTCGCGTCCTTGATCGCCACGATCCGGTCGGGATACTTCTGCACCAGCTCGACCACCGTCTCGTCGAGGATATCGGTCACCGTGCGCGCAGGAACGTTGTAAAGCACGATCGGCAAATCGCTGTTTTCCGACAGAAAGCTGAAATGCGCGATCAGCCCGGCCTGACTCGGGCGGTTATAATAGGGCGCGACGCACAGCCCCGCCGCCGCCCCCGCCTTCTTCGAGAAATTCATATGCAGCAGCGCGTTGCGCGTGTCGTTCGATCCGCAGCCTGCGATCACCGGCACGCGGCCCGCCGCCTGTTCGATGCACACCTCGATCACCCGGTGATGCTCGGCGTTGGACAGCGTCGAAGCCTCGCCCGTCGTGCCGCAGGGCACCAGCGCGCTCGATCCGTTGTCGATCTGCCAGTCGACCAGGCGGCGAAAAGCGGTCTCGTCAAACGACCCGTCGCGAAAAGGAGTCACCAGAGCGGGAATCGACCCTGAGAACATTTGCTTATCCCTCGTCAATTGCGCATGGGTTCGGGCAGGAAATCACCCCCCAGCGCGCGTTCAGCGCCTGATAAGGAGCCGCCCGCCACTATGTCCAGCATGGACCGCATCCCCGCATTTGCAATTTTCGCCTTTTCCGCGCCGCTGATGGTCGCGTCGACGCCGGTGGCGGCGCAGGATTATGCGAGCTGGGACGAGGCGCGGTCGCAGATGGTTGCGCGCGCGCCGGCGCAGATCGATCAGGCGATTTCGCGCTGGGAATATCTCGACAAGACCGACAATCTCGCCTTCAACGACTACGCCGATTTTATCCTCGCCTACCCCGGTTTCCCGCGGCAGGAGAAGATGCAGCGCCGCGCGGAGGCGGCGCTGGCGAAGACCGCAGTTCCCCCGACGCAGGTGATAGCCTTCTTCGACCGCAACCCTCCGCTGACCAATCCCGGCCGCAGCGCCTATGCTTTGGCACTGGCATCGCTCCAACGGCCCGAAGCGACCGAAACCTCGCGCAGCGCATGGCGCGGCGGCACGATGCCGGGCACCACCGAGCTCACGCTCGAAGGGTTGTTCGGTACGCAGTTCACCGCCGACGACCAGCGGGCCCGGATGGATTCGCTGCTGTGGCAGGGCGACCGCGAAGGCGCGAACCGCCAGCTGATCCGGCTTGGTGTGGAAGACCGTGCGATCCCCGCCGCGCGGC
>JBGSPZ010000228.1:0-4387 GCA_041738375.1 Parerythrobacter sp.
ACTGGCGCACCATCTGCTGCGCCACCCGCAATGGCTGGCTGCCAACGGGCGCAAGCGCCGCGACGTGCGCGAAACCGAACGCGAGGCAGACCGGATGATGCCGTGGCTGCTTGCCAATGCGGGTTACGATCCGGCGGCGGCAGTGCGCTTCATGCGCCGCTGGGGGCCGAAGCATAATGGCGGGCTGCTGCGCAAGCGCACGCATGACGGGTGGGACGAGCGGGTCGAGCTGATCGAAGCCGAACTGCCGCTGGTCGCCGCCGCGCAAGCCGCGACCGGGGCAGCCGACTGGACCATGCGGTTCATCCCGCGCGAAGTGGGCTACCTGCCGTTCTAATGCTCAGGCGGCTTCGTCGTCCTTGACATACATTGAGGCGAGCGGGCGCGCGAGCACGCGGCGCACCATCGGCTCGAAGAATTCGAGCGGCTCGCTGTCATAATCCGGATCGAACGCGGCCTGATCGTATTTCTCGCAGAATTCGGCGCAGGCGTCATAATAGGGATTGTCCGCATAACGGTCGCGCAAATTGCGATCCATCCCGAGATGGTGAAAATAATAATACCCTTGGAACGCGCCATGGTTCTGGCAGATCCAGTGCTCTTCCTCAGTCACGAAAGGCTTGATGATCGCGGCGGCGACATCGGGATGGTTGAAGGTCCCCAGCGTGTCGCCGATATCGTGCAGCAGCGCCATCACCACATAGCGCTCGCCGCGCCCGTCGCGATGCGCGCGGGTGGCGGTCTGGCGCGAATGTTCGAGCCGGCACACCGGGAAGCCGCCGAAATCGCCTTCGAGCAGCTTGAGATGGTCGAGCACCCGATCGGCGAGGCCGCCAGCGAAATCGAAGTAATGCTTCGAGATGATCGCCCAGTCTTCCTGCGTGCCTTCCTTCATCTCCCGGAACTTCGCGTGTTCGCCCTTGGCGTGCATCACATCGGCGGTCATGTCGTTCATGGCTCTCTCCTCAGGACCGCAGGATATCGCATGCCGCCGCCGCAGTAAAACATTTAGCGGCATTTGGCCCATGACCTTTGACCGGGTTTTGCGTTAAAGAGCGATGATGGCCGTGCTGCCTTTCCAACCGACGCCGTTCTTCGCGCAGAAGAACCGTGCATTCTGGAACCTGCAATTTGCGGGGTGGGGCGGGGTGTTGCTGCTGCGCTCGATCTCTGCCTTCGCCAACGGGCAGGATCTCGATTTCCTGCTGGTGATCCTGATCGCGACCATCACCGGTTTGTCGATCAGCCTGGTGCTTTCGGTGATCTACCGCCAGCTGATTACCCGCACGCCTCTGGTCACATGGGGCGCGACCGCGGTGATCCTGCTGCTCGCGGTCAGCCTGTACACGTTCATCGACAGCTGGGTGCTCGATCTCTACCGGCCCGACAGCGACGCGGGCTTCGCCCAGCGCTTTCTCGGCCTGTTTTCCTATGATCTTGTGCTGCTCGGGGCTTGGTCGGCGCTGTATTACGCGATCAACTTCTTCCTCCAGGTGGAGGAACAGGCCGACCGGCTCGAACGGCTTGAGGCGCAGGCGACCAGCGCGCAGCTCGCAATGCTGCGCTACCAGCTCAATCCGCACTTCCTGTTCAACACGCTCAATTCGATCAGCACGCTGGTTCTGCTCAAACAGACCGAGCCGGCCAATGCGATGCTCACCCGCCTATCGAGCTTCCTGCGCCAGACGCTGGTGACCGAGCCGGGCGGCAAGGTGACACTGAGCGAGGAAGTCGAGACGCTCAAACTCTATCTCGGAATCGAGAAGATGCGATTCGAGGAGCGACTGCGGACCGAGTTCACCGTCGATCCCGAGGCCGCCGAGGGGCAGCTTCCGGCGATGCTGCTCCAGCCGCTGGTCGAGAACGCGATCAAATATGCGGTTTCCCCGCAGGAAGAGGGTGCGCGGATCAGCCTTGCCGCGCGTCTCGTCGGCCAAAGGCTGCGGGTCACCGTATCCGACACCGGCCCGGGCTTGCCTGCCGACAGCAAGCGCCCCAGCTTGCCCGACGTGCTGACAGGAAACGGACATGCGGTTTCGACCGGGGTGGGGCTGGCCAACATCCGGGACCGGCTGGCGCAGGCTTATGGCGACGACCATCTGTTCGAAATCCGCGCTCCGGCGACGGGAGGGTTCGAGGTGGTGATCGAAATACCGTTCGAAACCGCCGACGAAGAAGCCGGCGCCGCCGCGCTCGCCGCCCCCGTTCAGACAGAAGACAAACCGCCGCTGCTACCAGCCGCGGCGAACCGATATCCGATGGGAACCTGAGTCATGACTATTCGCACGATCCTCGTCGACGACGAGAAGCTCGCCATTCAAGGCCTGCAATTGCGGCTCGAGCCCTATGACGATGTCGAGATCATCGACACCTGCGCCAACGGGCGCGAGGCGATCCGCAAGATCAAGACCGAAAAGCCCGATCTCGTCTTCCTCGACATTCAGATGCCCGGCTTCGACGGGTTCAGCGTGGTCAAGGGGATCATGGAGATCGATCCACCCTTGATCGTCTTCGTTACCGCCTATCAGGAACATGCAATCCGCGCGTTCGAGGCTAATGCGGTGAATTACCTTATGAAGCCGGTCGACGAGGACAAGCTGGCCGATACGATCGAGCGCGTGCGCCAGCGGCTGGCCGAGAAGAAGAGCTCGGAAGAAGCCGAAAAGCTGATGAATGTGCTGAGCGAGGTCGCGCCCGAGGCAGCGGAAGAATTCGTCGACAGCGAGAACGAGAGCACCGAACGGTTCGAAAAGCTGATCAACATCAAGGATCGCGGCCAGATTTTCCGGGTCGAGGTCGAATCGATCGAGCATATCGAGGCAGCGGGCGATTACATGTGCATCTACACCGGTGACAATTCGCTGATCCTGCGCGAGACGATGAAGGATCTCGAGCGGCGGCTCGACCCCAAGACCTTCCAGCGCGTCCACCGCTCTACCATCGTCAATCTCGACCAGGTGCGCCAGGTCCGCCCGCACACCAATGGCGAATGCTTTCTGGTGCTGTCGAGCGGGGCTGAGGTGAAGGTTTCGCGTTCCTATCGGGATGTGGTTGCCCGCTTCGTGCATTGATTTGGTTCACACGAAGACACGAAGGCACGAAGAAAGTTTGCTTGCGGCGAAGCCGCTCTGAAACCCGCGCACATCGCTGTGACCTAGGATGGATTTTCCGGTCGGGTGCCACATCTTCATGGCTTCGTGTCTTCGTGTGAACCCAAAAATGGCCTCAGCCATCTCGACTTGTCTCGGCCTGAAAGGATAGGGGGTGAAGGATGAGCTTCACCCTACCCGGCTTCGACCTCGACCGCTTCATCCGCGACACGCTGGCGGAGGACCTCGGCGAAGGCCTGCCCGGTGGCGGGCATGACGTCACCTCGGAAAGCGTGATTCCGGCGGACGCGCGGTTTGCCGGGGTGATGGACAGCCGCGATCCGATCGTGGTCGCAGGCCTGCCGGTGGCCGAAGCCTTCTTCCGCGCGCTCGACCCCGACATGAACATCGAGTTCCTGGTCGAGGAAGGCGCGGAGGTAGGACCCGGTACCGATCTGATGCGGCTCGAAGGCAATGCCCGCGCCATGCTGACCGCCGAGCGCAGCGCGCTCAACACAGTGCAGCACCTCTCGGGCATCGCCACCCTGGTGCGCGACTATGTGCGGGCGATGGACAACCCCGCCTGCACCCTGCTTGACACCCGCAAGACCATTCCCGGCCTGCGCCACCTCGAAAAATACGCCGTGCGCATGGGCGGGGGCAGCAACCACCGGATGGGCTTGTGGGATGCGGCGATGATCAAGGACAACCACGTGCTGGTCGCCGGCTCGGTCGGCGAAGCCGTGCGCCGCGCGGTCGCTGCCGGAGTGACGGAAATCATCTGCGAGGTCGACCGGATCGACCAGATCGAACCGGCGCTCGCTGCCGGGGCGACCCGCTTGCTGCTCGACAATATGGAGCCCGAGACGCTGCGCGAAGCCGTCGGCATCGTTGCCGGGCGCGTCCCGACCGAAGCCAGTGGCGGGATCAACCTCCAGACGATCAAGTCCAAGGCCGCGACAGGGGTGAATTATGTGTCGGTCGGCCGCCTGACCCAAAGCGCCCCCGCCGCCGATATCGGACTGGACTTCACCCCGCTGTGAAGGCGTTTGCGGCCTTCGTCGCGCTGGCGCTTCCGGCAGCCGCGCAAGCCCAGGCCTATCAGTGCCGCATGCCCGAGCGGATTTCGGTGCCCAAGATCACCCCCGAGGCCCGCGAGCGGCGCTTGCCCGTCACCGGCTATACCCTCAGCCTGAGCTGGAGCCCCGAGTTCTGCAAAGGGCGCGAGAGCGAGGCGCGGCATGGCACGCAATGTTCGGGCCGCAACGGGCGCTTTGGCTTCGTCGTCCACGGCCTCT
>JBGSPZ010000252.1:0-2162 GCA_041738375.1 Parerythrobacter sp.
CCATCTGCTCGATCACCGCCGGATCGTATTTGCGCGGCACGAAGGCGAGCAGATTGCGCATCCGCAGCCCGTGCTCGACCAGCGCGCGCAGATCTTCGCCCGTGCGCGCCCCGCCGTGGGCTTCAAGCACGCGGCCCTGCAACCCGCCATCGACCAGATAACGGTCGAGCGCGGCCTGGTCCTTGAGATAGACCTCGCTGCGGCCCTTACTGACCTTGAACAGCGGCGGCTGGGCGATGAACAGGTGCCCTGCGCGGATGATCTCGGGCATCTGGCGGTGGAAGAAAGTCAGCAGGAGGGTGCGGATATGCGCGCCGTCGACGTCGGCGTCGGTCATGATCACAATCTTGTGATAGCGCAGCTTGTCGAGATTGAACTCGTCGCGCAGCCCGATGCCCATCGCCTGGATCAGCGTGCCAACTTCCTTGGACGAAATGATCCGGTCGAACCGCGCGCGCTCGACATTGAGGATCTTGCCCTTGAGCGGCAGAATCGCCTGGGTCTTGCGGTCGCGGCCCTGCTTGGCGCTGCCGCCTGCCGAATCGCCCTCGACCAGGAACAGTTCGGATTTGGCCGGATCGCGTTCCTGGCAGTCGGCCAGCTTGCCGGGCAGGCTGGCGATACTCATCGCGCCCTTGCGGCTCATCTCGCGCGCGCGTCGGGCGGCTTCGCGTGCGGCGGCGGCGTCGATCACCTTCTGGATGATCGCCTTGGCATCGGCCGGGTTTTCCTCCAGCCATTCGGACATCTTCTCGCCCATCAGCGCCTCCAGCGGCTGGCGGACTTCGGACGAAACCAGCTTGTCCTTGGTCTGGCTGGAGAATTTGGGATCGGGCAGCTTGACGCTGACGATCGCGCTGAGCCCTTCGCGCATGTCCTCGCCACTCAGGCTGACCTTCTCCTTCTTCATCAGGCCGGAAGAAGTTGCGTAGTTGTTGAGCGTGCGGGTCAGCGCCGCACGGAACGCCGCGAGATGCGTGCCGCCATCGCGCTGCGGAATGTTGTTGGTGAAGCAGAGGACGTTTTCGTAATAGCTGTCGTTCCACTGCAAAGCGACGTCGATCCCGATCCCGTCCTTGTCGGCGCTGACCGAGATCGGCTCCGCCACCAGCGGCTGCTTGTTGCGGTCGAGATACTTCACGAAGGCCGCGATCCCGCCTTCGTAGAACAGGTCATGCTCGAGCGGCTCTTCGTGCCGCTTGTCGCGCAGCTTGATGCGCACGCCCGAATTGAGGAAGGCGAGCTCGCGGTAACGGTGTTCGAGCTTCTCGAAATCGAACTCGATCACGTTCTTGAACGTCTCTTCGGAGGCCTTGAAGGTGACCCGGGTGCCCTTCTTGTATCCGTCGGGATCCGCATTGCCCTCGACCCTGGGCGCATCGCCGACGACGCGGAGCGATTCCACCGCATCGCCATGCTCGAAGCGCATCCAGTGTTCCTTGCCATTGCGCCAGACCACCAGTTCGAGCCATTCGCTGAGCGCGTTGACCACCGACACGCCGACCCCGTGCAGGCCGCCCGAGACCTTGTAGGCGTTGTCGTCATTGGTGTTCTCGAATTTCCCGCCTGCGTGGAGCTGGGTCATGATGACCTCGGCCGCCGAGACGCCTTCTTCCTTGTGCATATCGACCGGGATGCCGCGGCCGTTGTCTTCCACCGAGACCGAGCCGTCGGGGTTCAATTCGATCAGCACCAGGTCGCAATGCCCCGCCAGCGCCTCGTCGATCGCGTTGTCGGACACCTCGAACACCATGTGGTGCAGGCCGCTTCCGTCGTCGGTATCGCCGATATACATGCCCGGCCGCTTGCGCACCGCGTCGAGGCCTTTGAGAACCTTGATCGAATCGGCGCCGTATTCGTCGTTCTGGCGCTGTCTTTCCGGGGGATTGGTGGGTGTGGTTTCCATGCCGATTATATAGGCGCGACAGGGGCAAACCCAAAGCCGAAAGCACGTTCTTTCCCACAGTTGGCAGGGGGGTGTGGCTGAGGGGTTGGTTTCAGGTGAAACCGGTTGACGCGCGCAGTGGCGCGGCGCATCGGGTGGCCATGCTCTCGGTGCTCGACATCTTCCGGATCGGGATCGGCCCCTCGTCGTCGCATACGGTCGGCCCGATGCGCATCGCGGGCATGTTCGTCCGCGCGCTGGCGAAGGCGGGCAAGCT
>JBGSPZ010000254.1:0-2251 GCA_041738375.1 Parerythrobacter sp.
GTCCACACGGCAAGGCCGCGTTCGACGAGGTCCTGGCTGGCCTTGTCGAGTGCCGACCTTCCCGCTGCGATCTCCAGCCGCATCGCCGCACTGGCCTCGGCCAGCGTCCGGCCCATCAGCCGCGCGGTGATGTAATTGCTCACCTGTTCGAGCAGATGCGCGGGCGTGTCGCCGATCTCTATGACGCGGTTCTCGACGCCGCCATCCTCGCCCACCAGCACCGCCAGCGCCCGTCCTTGGCCCAAGGGCACGAGCGTGATCTGGGCAAGCCGCGGTTCCCGACTCGGCACCATGACCATGCCAGCCGCGCCGCTGAGGTCGGACAGCATCGCGCTGGTGGCCTCAAGCGCCTGTTCGATGGGGCCTGACTTTTCCAGCCGCTGCTCGATAGCTTCGCGTTCGGCCCGTGTCGGCTCCGCGACCTGCATCATGCCGTCGACAAAGAGCCTGAGGCCCGTTTCGGTCGGCAACCGCCCGGCGCTGGTATGCGGCGCAGCGAGCAGGCCGACGGACTCAAGGTCAGCCAACACTGACCGGATCGACGCAGGCGAGAGATCGAGCGTCTGATCCTGCGACAGCGTCTTCGACCCGACCGGCTGGCCGCTCTCCAGATAACCCTCAACCACGAGGCGAAAAATCGCCCGTGCGCGTTCGGTCAGTTCGGTGACGGGTGGGCTGGTCATTCTTCCGGTGGCGGTGGCGGATCGGGCGGATAGGAAATCGTCTCGAATGGCTCGGCTTCGAGAACGATAGCATCGCGCAGTTTATCGACAATGCCGACGATCGGGTTTGCGTACTCAAGGAACTTTCGATCCATACAGCCAAAATAGGGTCCGATCAGGGGGCGCCGAGGATCAGGACCTATCCAACTGCTGGGTGCGTCGGTGATCATATCTTTGCACTCGCCCGGCTGGCGAATTTCACCCGACACATAAGGAAAGAGGGCAGTTTCGAAGCCAGTCAGATCGGAACGCGTAACCCGACCCCGAACCTTGCTCACAGTATAATCGTGAAACCCGCCACCCGGCTTCGGTCGATAGTTCCATACTTCGGCATAGCCGTCGGGTGCCACGGAGAAATGCTGGATCGGTTTTCCCCAACTCGTTGTTTCGAAGATCAGTGGTTCGGTAAACCAGCTTACAGGAGGCGGTTCGTGGTCGGGCAAACTCATACATGAGGACAATGCGTAAGCGCTCAACATGATTGCCAATCGCCGCATTTATCCGACCTCCGATTGCACTTAAGCGGCCCAACCAATAAGGCGCGCGGCAGAATTGCGAAAGGATTTCCATGCGACCTTCCGGACGCGCGCCCGACGAGATGCGCGCTATCACCATCGAAACCGGCTTCACCAAGCATGCCGAGGGCTCGTGCCTCGTCAGCTTTGGCGATACGCGGGTGCTGTGCACCGCCAGCGTCGAACGCAATGTGCCACCATGGATGCGCGGCAAGGGCGAAGGTTGGGTGACCGGCGAATATTCCATGCTCCCCCGCGCAACCCATACCCGCGGCCAGCGCGAGGCGGCGAAGGGCAAGCAATCGGGGCGGACGCAGGAGATCCAGCGGCTGATCGGGCGCAGCTTGCGCGCGGTGGTCGACCTGAAGAAGCTCGGCGAGCGGCAGATTACGCTCGACTGCGATGTGATCCAGGCCGACGGCGGCACGCGCACGGCGTCGATTTCCGGTGCCTGGGTTGCCTTGCGGCTTGCGG
Source organism: Parerythrobacter sp. (assembly GCA_041738375.1). GTDB lineage: Bacteria > Pseudomonadota > Alphaproteobacteria > Sphingomonadales > Sphingomonadaceae > Parerythrobacter_A. The sequence goes on from JBGSPZ010000254.1 coordinate 1,712, forward strand.
TCAACGGCATGATCGCGAATGGCGAGATCAAGGAAGACCCGATCGCGGCGCAGGTCGCGGCGGTCAGCTGCGGCATCTTCCAAGGCAATCCGGTGCTCGACCTCGATTACGACGAGGATTCGAACGCCGATGCCGATGCCAATTTCGTGCTGATCTCGGGCGGGCAGATCGCCGAGGTCCAGGCCACAGCCGAAGGCGCGACCTATGACGAGGAGGGCCTGCTGCGCCTGCTCCGCCTGGCCCGGATCGGCTGCGACCGCATCTTTGCGGCGCAGCTGGACGCGGTGAAGTGAGCCGAAACCTCGGCTCCGGCTCGCTGGTCATTGCCACGCACAACGCGGGCAAGCTGAAGGAAATCGGTGCGCTGCTCGAACCCTATGGGATCAAATGCATCAGCGCCGGTTCGCTTGGCCTGCCCGAGCCTGCCGAGACCGGCAAGAGCTTTGCCGAGAACGCGCTGATCAAGGCGCGCGCCGCCGCCGAAGCTTCGGGGCTGGCGGCGCTGGCGGACGACAGCGGGCTGTCGGTCGACGCGCTGGG
>JBGSPZ010000343.1:0-2273 GCA_041738375.1 Parerythrobacter sp.
TTGCCGCGCGGATCGCCGCGAGTGACGCGGTGGCGGACACCACCGACGGGGTCCGCGTGACCACCGACGACGGCTGGTGGCTGCTGCGCGCGTCGAACACGCAGGATGTGCTGGTCGCCCGCGCGGAAAGCGAGAACGAAGAGGGCCTCGCCCGGCTGATGGCGCAGATCGACGAGCAACTGGCGCTGAGCGGTCTGGAGCGCGGCGAGAGCGTGGGGCATTAGCTTGCGGGCTTCGGGGCCTGATAACGGCCCTAGCCAACGGTTCGGGGTGAAGAGTTAACGCGTTTGACTCTCGCAGGGTGTTTGCGGACTATGCCCACCTCATTGAATACGAGGGGGGTTTATAATGGACAGCAAATTTGCGATCGGCGACCTTTTCCAGTTCGAAAAAATGGTCGCGCCGACGGTGCTCAAGATCGTCTACTGGCTGGGTTTGGCGGGGATCGTCATCTACCTGCTGATCGCACTCGCTGGCGCCTTTGCCATGCTCGATTACAGCCCCTCGACCGCGCTCGGCGTGATCGTCGGTTCGCTCATCGGGGCTGTTTTCGGCGCATTGCTGTGGAGGATCATGATCGAGGTCTACATGGTCCTGTTCGCGATCAACCAGAAGCTGGGCGAAGTGCGCGACATGATGCAAAAAGGAGACTGACCGCCGCGCCAGCGCATCAGGTCCATGGTCCTGAAAACCGGCTTCGGCGCTGCGCCCTGGCCGGTTTTCCATTGCGATTCCGACTTGTTGAATGGTGCGATCTGAGGCATCTGGAGCCGATTGGAGGGCTCCAGATGAAGTCGATTGTTTCCGCTCTGGCCGCAGCTGTATTGCTGTTCACAGCCACCACGCCAGCCGCTGCGCAGGATGCCGATCTGGCGCAGGACGATGTTTTTGGCGCGATGGCGAACATGTTCAAGGCCGAGCCCCTGACGCCGGAGCAGGAAGCGCGCCTGCCGCTGGCAGCAAGGCTTGTCGAGAAGCTCATCCCGCAAGGCGCGCTGGGCGAAATGATGGGCTCGATGTTCAATTCCATGCTTGGCCCTCTGGCCGAGCTGGGCTCAACTCCGTCGAGCGGCGATGTCGCCGAGCAGCTCGGCTTCGATCCCTTCGAGCTTTATCTCGACGAGGATCAGGCGGCAGAGGCGCTGGCCATTCTCGATCCTTCGTGGGAGGCGCGCAAGGCGGCAGAGGCCGAGGTTTTCCCCGAGGTGATGAAGCAGATGATGGATGCGATGGAGCCGGGCATGCGCAAGGCGATGGCCGAGCTCTATGCGATCAACTTCACGACCAAGGAGCTGACCGACATCGAAGCCTTCTTCTCGACCGAGACGGGAGCGACCTATGCGCGCAAGAGCTTCACCATGGCGAGCGATCCCCGGATCATGGCAGCGAGCATGGAATCGCTACCCGCGATGATGGGCTCGATCGGCGCAATGGAGCAGAAGGTCGAAGCGGCAACCGCGAACCTGCCACCGAAGCGCAGTTTCGCCGAGCTCGGAGCGAAGGAAAAAGCGCGCTTGGCCGAACTAACCGGCTACTCGGTGGAAGAGATCGAGGACGCGATCAAATATAGCGCCGAGGCGGCTTGGGCACCGGCGGAAGGCGCGGATACCGAATGGGAAGCGCAGCCGGTCGATTGATTGCCGGTGCGCGGTCCGGCGCACGATCGGGCGTTCCTCACCCCAGCCGCTTTGTTTGGCTGCGGACATGAAAAGCGCGCACATCCCGCGCGAGATTGAAGCCTGGTTTTCCGCGCGCAGTTGGCGCATACGCTCGCACCAGACGGCAATGTTCGATGCCGACCGACGCGGAAAACACGCATTATTGGTTGCTGATACCGGGGCGGGCAAGACGCTGGCCGGCTTCTTGCCGACGCTGGCGGACTTCTGCCCCTCTGCATTCGGCGATAGCGGTCCGCCCGAGGGGCTGCACACGCTCTACGTCTCCCCGCTCAAGGCACTGGCGCATGACGTGCAGCGCAACCTGCTCACCCCGGTCGAGGAAATGGGCCTGCCGCTGCGGATCGAAACCCGGAGCGGCGATACGCCGTCGGACCGGAAGCGCCGTCAGCGCAGCAAGCCGCCGCATGTGCTGCTGACGACGCCGGAAAGCCTGTCGCTGCTGCTCAGCTATCCCGATAGTTTCGAGCTGTTCGCGGGGCTCAAGCGGATTGTCATCGACGAGGTCCACGCCTTTGCGACCGGCAAGCGCGGCGACCTGCTTGCCCTGTCGCTCGCGCGGCTTCAGGCCATCGCTCCGGGGCTGCAGCGCAACGC
>JBGSPZ010000349.1:0-5666 GCA_041738375.1 Parerythrobacter sp.
CCTGCCGGTCGAGATCGGCATCGACGATGTCGTTGTACACGCACCCAGCCCCGCGCATCGCGATGCTGCCGAGGAGGAACCAGCCGAGCAACTCCCACCGGAATCCCTCGCCCGCCAGCCACAGGCCCCAGACGCATGGCCAGAACAGCAGCCACCAGCCGATCGGCCGGTCGAACCGGGCAAGCTGCGCAAGATCGCGCGGCAATTGCGGCAGACGTGCGACCAGCCCCCGATGCTCGCTATCGGGGACAATTGTGGAACTGGCGTGAGTAGTCTGTTCGGGCATTGCCCCTGACCTAACTCCCTTGTCATTCCCGCGAAAGCGGGAATCCATGGCAAGACCTCAGCCGTAGCGCAGGGGATGGGTCCGTCGCTGGATCCCCGCCTGCGCGGGGATGACATTTTCAACACTCGCGACTACGGCCAACCCATGCCCGCCACCCCCGCCTGGCCGCCGAAGAGTGCACCGCGCCTGTTCGTGCCGGACGAGCTCCACGCAGGCCGTACAATCGCGATCGAAGGCAATCAGGCGCACTATCTCGCCAAGGTCATGCGTGTTGGCACAGGCGACACGGTGATCCTGTGCGACAATACGACCGGCGAATGGGCCGCGCGCGTGGATCAGGTCGGCAAGCGCCGGGTCGAGGTGATCGTGGTCGAACGCCTACGCCCGCGCGAGGATGTCCCCGATTTCTGGCTCTGCCCCGCCCTGCTCAAAAAGGACCGCTTCGATCTCGTCCTCGAAAAGGCAACCGAGCTGGGCGTGGCGCAGATTCGCCCTGTCCTCACCCGGCGCTGTGTCGCGGACAAGCTCAACCTCGAGCGCGCGCAGCACATAGTGACCGAAGCCGCCGAGCAATGCGCGCGGACTGCGCTGCCCGGGGTGCGATCGCCCGAGAAGCTGGAAGCGCTGCTGCGCGACTGGCCCGAGGATCGCGCGCTGTTCTTCGCCGACGAGGATGGACGCGATGAAGCCAAGGCTTGCTTTGCCCGCCATGAAGGCCCCGCCGCGTTGCTGATCGGCCCTGAGGGCGGTTTCGACGCTGAAGAGCGAGTCTTGCTCCGCGCGCATCCGAGGGTGCAACCAATCACGCTCGGCCCGCGAATACTGCGCGGGGAAACAGCGGCCATCGCAGCCACTGCCCTGTGGATGGGAATTTCGGGTGACTGGCAAGATTAGCTACGCGATCTGGGCGCAAAATTGCGCTGGCGCGCAAGCAATCGGTTGCCTATCGCAACCGTCATGAGCACACGCGAGGCGTCCGACCGGGAAGACCCGATCATCGAAAGCCGCGACCAGCTGGTCGCTCCGATGCAGGCGGGGGAAAAGCCCAAGAGCGCATGGCGCATCGGCACCGAGCACGAGAAGCTAGTCTACAAGCGCGACGATTTCCACGCCCCGTCCTATGACGAGCCCTGTGGTATCCGCGACATGCTACTGAATTTGCAGCCTTTCGGCTGGAAGCCGGTGGAGGAAGGCGGCAAGGTCATCGCGATGAGCGGGTCCGACGGTACGGTCAGCCTCGAACCCGCCGGGCAGCTTGAACTGTCAGGCGCACCGCTCGAAAACCTGCACCAGACCTGCGCCGAGACCGGGCGACACCTGAACCAGGTAAAGGAGATCGGTGAGCGTTGCGAGGTCGGCTTCCTCGGCCTCGGCATGTGGCCCGACAAGACCCGCGAAGAGCTGCCGATCATGCCCAAGGGGCGCTACGAGATCATGCTGCGCCATATGCCGCGCGTCGGCAGCCTCGGACTCGACATGATGCTGCGCACCTGCACCATCCAGGTCAATCTCGACTATTGCAGCGAAGCGATGATGGCGAAGATGTTCCGCACCTCGCTCGCGCTGCAACCGCTCGCCACCGCGCTGTTCGCCAATTCGCCGTTTACCGAAGGCAAGCCCAACGGCTTCATGTCCTACCGCTCGCACATCTGGTCGGACACCGACCCGCACCGCACCGGGATGCTGCCCTTCGTATTCGAGGACGGCTTCGGTTACGAGCGCTATGTCGATTACATGCGCGACGTGCCGATGTATTTCGTCTTCCGCGAGGGGAAATATATCGATGCCTCGGGCCTCAGTTTCCGCGATTTCCTCGACGGCAAGCTCTCTGTCCTGCCGGGCGAGAAGCCGCGCGAGGGCGACTGGTGGGACCATCTTTCCACCGCCTTTCCCGAGGTGCGGCTCAAGAGCTTCCTCGAAATGCGCGGCGCGGATGGCGGCCCGTGCAACCGCATTTGCGCCCTGCCCGCATTCTGGGTCGGCATCCTTTACGACGAGGCCGCGCTCGATGCGGCGTGGGATCTGGTCAAGGACTGGACGATGGAAGAGCGCGAGACGCTGCGCAACGCAGTGCCGCGGCTCGCGCTCGATGCACCCATTCCCGGGGGCCGCACGTTGCTCGACCTGGCGAAGCAGGTTCTCGCAATATCGCGCCAGGGGCTGGTGGCCCGCGCACGGCTCAACACCAGCGGCGACAACGAATCCGGCTTCCTCGAAACGCTCGACGAGATCGTCGCCAGCGGCAAGGTGCCCGCGCAGCGGCTGCTCGACCTTTACCACGGGGAATGGGCTGGTGATATCAAGCGGGTCTACGAACACAGTTTTTGAGACAGGGAGAGCACGCATGATCCAGATCAACGGTACCATCCAGCTGGCTCCGGGAACGGTCGCGGCGAAGCCCGATGTGGTCGATGCAATCCGGACAATGGTTGCAGCCAGCCGAGCCGAGGACGGTTGCTACACCTATACTTTCGCCCAGGACATGAGCGATCCCGATGTCATCGTCATCTACGAACGGTGGCGCGACCGGGAGGCGCTCGCCGCGCATGGCGCTTCGGCGCATATGGCTGCGTTCCAGCAGGTCATGGCCGCGAACCCGCCGCTTGGCCGCGACCTGCGCATCTACGAAACCGACGACGGCGCGCCGCTTTAGAGCCTACTCGGCGGGTTGCGCCTGTACTGGGCGGGCGGCGCGCAGGCGCCTGCCCAACCGGGCAAGCCGCGAGGTGATAAGTCCGTTCGCCTGCATCCAGTCGTAGTATTCCCGGTACTTCGCGTCTTCGAGCAACAGGTGCGCTTCTTCGGTGCGGGCGCGCCAATAATAGATCGCGCTGACACAGCCGAGGAAGAAGGTGTTGCGGACCACGTCGACCATCGACCCGCTGGTCACGAGGAACGGCATCACCGCGCACCACCAGAACAGGTTCTTCGACAGATATGCCGGGTGACGGGTGAAGCGATAGGGGCCGTTGGTCAGCACGCCGCGATAGGTCAGGTTCGAGAACCTTATCCCGAAGGCTATCGTCGCCCAGGCGTATATCCCGGTGAGCAACACCAGCAGGCCGCCCCACGCGTAGAGTGCGAGCGCACTGCCTTCGAGCCAGTGCTCCCAGCCGGCGGTGTTCACCTCGTAGGCGAGGATCGTCCCGAGAATGCCCCAGGCGAACGGCGGATAGCACGCCAGCGCCGCGATCCAGCCGACGAGGAAGGGATTGCCGCTGCGGATCTGCGCGTCGAGCGGTCGCATGGTCAGCAGGTAGCCGACGGTTCCGATCTGGACGTCGATCACGAACAGCAGTTCGGTCAGCAACCGCGCAAGCCGCACCGGATCGGCCAGGATCCCTTGTACATCGTTCTCCACCACGACGGCGAAACCGCCGGGAAGGATCGAGATCATGAAGGCGCTGAAGAAGCCCTTGATAATCCATGCACGCCAGTGCTTCTTGACCTGTTCGGGGTTCCATCCGGAACGCCCCGTAATCATGGCGCCGAAATGCCATGCGTGGTCGCGCGGTTCGACCAGCACCCGGTCGATCCACAAAACATAGGGCACCGAAAGGACGATCAACGGCACCGCCGCTGTACCGATCACCCCCATGGCGAAGAGATATTGCCCTTCCCAATACCACCGGGCGAGGCAATAGAGACCCGCGATGATGGCGAAAGTCGCCCACAGCCCCAGCAGCTTGATCGCCGAGACATCGAGATCATGGCCCAGCGGGCGCGGTCTGTTCCAGTCAATGCCGGTCGAGGGCCGGCGATGAACCTTGTCGACCAGAATTGACCACAGGACCATCGGGCCGCCGGAAAACAGCAGCGCCGCCAGCGCCGCATAGGGGCCCGAAAGCGCCGCGCGCGGTCCGGGCAGGTCAAGAGCTTCGGCGAAGCCGGCATAGTTGCGGCAGAACAGCACCCATGCGAGCAGGCCCGCGAGGCCCACCAGCCCGACCGCCGGCGAAACATCGCTTTTCGGGGGACCTGTCCGCGTGTGGACGAAGCCCGAGTGATCGTGCGCGCTCATCGGCCACACGCCTAGCGCACAAGGGTTAAGGGCGCGGTAACGTCAAGACCGCCCGTGCCGCTGCGGGACGGGTCATCTTCAAGGGCTTAAAAGCCTATCGGAAGGCGTGGATGGTCCCGCTGTCGTCGAGCACGTAGAGCGTGTTGTTGGCGACGATCGGCGGAAGCGAGACCGGCTGTCCCAGATCGCGGTAGAGCGTCGCCGAACCTTCCCCGGGACTGATCTTGTAGATCGCCCCGCGGGTGCTGGCGACCCACAGCGAATTTCCGGCCAGCACAGGCCCGGTCCAGAAAATCGGGCCTTCCTTGTCCTTCTCGTCCTTGAAACGCTGCAACTGCGTGATCCAGCGCACCTTGCCCGTCGCCCGCGCGATGGCAAGCAAGCGTGCATCGTCGGTCAGCGCGAATATCCACTCGCCAGCAATCGCGGGGGTGGAGATGCCGGCGACGTTGAGTTCCCACAGGCGTTGTCCGGTCACCAGCTCATAGGCCGCCATGCGCCCGCCCTGGCCCAGCGCATAGACGCGCCCCTGGCTGATGATCGGATCGGCATCGATGTCGTAGAGCGATCCGACCGTGGTGGAGATCGAGGTCAGCGCCAGCGCATCGGACCACAGGGTCCGTCCGTTCTCGTAGCGATAGGCCACCAGCTCGCCCGAGCTGTAACCGGCAACGACCGTGCCCTGACCTGCAGCAGGCGCGGCAACGCCGAACACGCCCGCTTGCGCGGTCGAGCCCGATTCGTCCCACAGCAGCTTGCCATCCGCCGCGTTGAGCGCATGGATCTGGTTGTCCTGCGTCATGACGTAGATCGCGTTGAATGCGATCGTCGGCGCGCCGCGCAGCGGCCCTGCAGGCTTTACGGTCCAGATTTCCTGTCCCGTCTGCGCGTCAAGGGCGACGACTTCGCCAACTCCGCTGGTCGCATAGACGCGGCCGCCGGCGTAGCTCACGCCGCCGCCGAAGGCCGAGGTTTCTTGATTGTCTTCGAATTTCATGCGGAAGGTCCAGCGACGCGCGCCGGACTGTGCATCGAGTGCATGCACCACCCCGCTGGTATCGACCGCAAACAGCGTGTTTCCTCCGACCACCGGCGCAGCGGCCAGGCGGCGGCGATTGGTCGAACCGGCAATCGACGCGGTCCACGCCTGCGAGGGGCTTTCGGACAGGGCCAGGTGACCATTGGCCTTGCCTGCATTTCCCCCGGCCTGTGCCCATTCCGTATTGGCGTCGGCTGGAGGCAGTACCACGCTGACACTCTGCAGGCCGGGATCGACCTTGGCCCCGGTCTCGATCCGCGACAGCACCGGAACCCGGTCGCCCACCGTGGGCGTAACCTTGGGGCCGTCATTGCCGCCCA
>JBGSPZ010000354.1:0-2129 GCA_041738375.1 Parerythrobacter sp.
GGGGCGGCAAAGCGTCGGGGCTGGTCGATCCGGCGGCGGCGCTGACCCGACCGCTCACGGTGTTGCTGGGAACGGCGGATACTGACCGCAACGATCCCGGCCTGCGACGCAATGCAGCGGCCGACCTGCAGGGGCCGAACCGGCTGGCACGCGGCGAGACATTTTTCGCCACTGCGAGAAATCGTGCCGACGATGCCGGCGCGAGCTTCGCGTGGCGCATTGCCTATGCCCCCGGGATAGCCCACAGCAATGCAGGTATGGCGGGGTATGCGGTGCCCTATCTGCTTGGAACTCCCGAAACGTCGTCAGGCCAGCAGGCCGATACCTCGGGCGATCGCGCGGACTAGAGCGGGTTCCCGTCGCTGTCGCGGTAGATTTCGCGGCGCCCGACGTGGTTCGCCGGGCCGACCAGCCCGTCGCTTTCCATCCGTTCGATCCACTTCGCGGCGGTGTTGTAGCCGACGCCCATCTGGCGCTGGAGCCATGAGCCGCTCGCCTTCTGGTTCTCGATCACGATCTGGCACGCCTGCCGGTATTTGCGCTCTTCCGGATTGTCCGAGGCGGTAAACTCATCCTCGAAATTCATGCCATAACCGTCTTCCGGCTCTTCGGTCACCGCATCGACATAGTCGGGGCTGCCCTGCGCGCGCCAGTGGTCGGCCACCGCTTCGACCTCCTCGTCGCTCACGAAGGGGCCGTGGACCCGGATCATCGCGCCGGTGTTGGGCTTGTAGAGCATGTCGCCCTTGCCGAGCAGCTGCTCGGAGCCCTGTTCGCCCAGGATCGTCCGGCTGTCGATCCGGCTGGTGACTTTGAAGCTGATCCGGGTCGGCAAATTGGCCTTGATGACCCCGGTGATGACGTCGACCGAGGGGCGCTGGGTCGCCATGATCAGGTGGATGCCGGCGGCGCGGCTCTTCTGGCTGAGGCGCTGGATCAGGACCTCGATTTCCTTGCCGACGGTGACCATCAGGTCGGCCAGTTCATCGACGATCAGAACAATCTGGGGCAGCGGGGCGTAGTCGAGCTGTTCTTCCTCGAACAATTCCTCACCCGTCTCGGGATCGAACCCGGTCTGGACCCTGCGCCCGAGCGGCCTGCCCTTGGCGATTGCCGTGCGAACCTTTTCGTTGAACCCCGCGATGTTACGCGAATTGACGCTCGACATCATGCGATAGCGCCGCTCCATCTCCTCCACCGCCCATTTGAGCGCGCGGACCGATTTTGCCGGCTCGGTCACCACGGGTGAGAGCAGGTGAGGGATATCGTCGTAGGTCTTGAGCTCGAGCACCTTGGGATCGATCAGGATCAGCCGGCATTCCTCGGGCGTGAAGCGGTAGAGCAGGCTGAGGAGGATGCAGTTCAGCCCGACCGACTTGCCCGCCCCGGTGGTGCCCGCCACCAGCAGGTGCGGCATAGCGGCGAGGTCGGCAACGATCGGCTCACCCGCGATATCCTTGCCCAGGATGATCGGCAGCGCACCCTTGTTGTCGGCGAAGGCGGCGCAGGCGGCGAGTTCCTTCAGCGCGACCATCTGGCGGTTGGCATTGGGCAGCTCGATCCCCATCACCGTTTTGCCCGGAATCGGGCTGACGCGCGCGGAGATGGCGGACATGTTGCGCGCGATATCCTCCGCCAGCCCGATCACGCGGCTGGCCTTGATCCCCGGCGCCGGTTCGAGCTCGTACATCGTCACCACCGGGCCGGTGCGCACCGCGGTGATCTCGCCCTTGACGTTGAAATCGTCGAGCACGGTCTCGAGCAGACGGGCGTTGCGTTCGAGCGCGAGCTTGTCGAGCTTGGGGCCCTTGTCGGCGGGCGGATCGGTCAGCAGATCGAGGCTCGGCAACTGGTAGCTGGCGAACATGTCGCGCTGCTTCGCCTTGGCCATGCTCGCCTTCTTCGGCGGCGCGGAGGGATCGGTGATTTCGGGCGCGCGGCGGGTGCTTTCGGCGATGACCGGATCGTCCTCCACCAGTGTCTTGCGCGCGGCGCGGTCCTTGCGCCGGGGCAGATAGGGCTCGACCGAAGCGGGCAGTTCGGGCCGGTGCTTGAGGAAGCGCGGCAGGGTCAGCAATTGCACCCAGTCGAGCGCGAAGACGCGGGTCACCAGCACCGCGCCGCCAGCG
>JBGSPZ010000355.1:0-2840 GCA_041738375.1 Parerythrobacter sp.
GCGTTGCCGCGCCCGCCCATGCCGCCTTCGAGGAACACGACCCGCTGGCCGACCTCGGTGAAGTCGATCAGCACCTCTTCCCTGTCCTCGCTCAGCACCTGAGTGCCGACCGGGACCTTGATCACCAGGTCAGGGGCGCCCGCGCCGGTGCGGTCTCGGCCCATGCCATGGGTGCCGCGCGCGGCCTTGAAGTGCTGCGCGTAGCGGAAGTCGATCAGCGTATTGAGCCCGGCGCCCGCTTCGAACACGATGTCGCCGCCCTTGCCGCCATTGCCGCCGTCGGGACCGCCGTATTCGACATAGGCTTCACGCCGGAAGCTGACCGCTCCCGGCCCGCCCGCGCCCGAGCGGAGGAAAATCTTGGCTTGATCGAGGAAGTGCATAACGGCTCAGGTAGGGGGTTATCGGCAAAAGTGCCAGCGCTGGACGCGCAGGGTGGAGATCAAACATGAATCCACCAGTTTCCCGCAGGGAAACTGGTGGAGCCGAGGGGGATCGAACCCCTGACCTCGTCATTGCGAACGACGCGCTCTCCCATCTGAGCTACGGCCCCGTCCAGTCTCATCGCCGAAGCGAAGAGCGCGCGGTTTAGCGAACCGCCGCCGGGCTGCAAAGCTCAAAAATCGGGTCTGCTTACTGGCCTTCGTCCGGCTCTGGTGCCTGCTGCACCACCTCCCCGCTTTCGAACACGATGGGTCCGGTCGGACTGCTGGACGTGTCGGGCGCGGTCAGACTGAAGCCAGGGTTCACCCCAATCGCCCCCTCCGCTGCGCCCGGAGCATAAGTCACCCCCGGATCGCTCGAGGGAAGCTGCGACACGATCACCGGCTGCGACCCGGTCATCGGCATCGAAGGTGCCACATCCACGGTGTAAACGCTCGTCGAGGTATCCGCAGCAAAGCCGCTTTGCGGGGCTCCATCGGTGAAACTGTTGACCAGGACCGGCGGAGGCGGAGCGTACTCCGCATCCCAGAAGGCGACATTGCGCTGATACTGCTCGTAGGCGGAATAGAACCGTTGGAAAACCTGCTCGATCCGCGGCAGGTTCGCCAGCGCAAAAGCGTCGAGCGTGTTGCCGTCGGTCAGCATATATTCGCGCGATATCGCCAGGGCGGTGTCGCAAAACTCGCCCTGCGTCGGCGGCAGCGCGTAGTAGTTATACACCTGCGTCATGTAGTCGTCGAAACTGTCGCGCCAGACGCTGCCGTACTTGGTGCGGAACTCGCTTTCGATCGCGGAATTGGTGCGCGCGAGCGTGCGCTTGTTGCGTTCGAGCAGTAGACTGTAGGCGGGCAGGATATCCACGTGCTCTGCACTCTGGCAATTGAGCGCCGCGACATTGAGCGCAGCCCGCAGGTTCCACACGGTCTGCGATGTAGAAAGCCCGTAGTTGACGGTCCGCCGGATGCCAAACTCGTCTGCCGCAGGGACATACATCCCGGTTGTCGCGCCGTTGGGAGGGGCCGGCCGGGGGGGGACATACTTCACCACCGGCGCCGGCGGAGGAACCACGACGACCGGAGCTGGCGACGGGGCCGGTGTGGCACAGGCAGCCAGCACAGCCATGCCGGCCGCAACCGCAATCAACCGGACTCGTGAACGATTGCTCTCGAACATTGGGGGTGCTTCCCTCCTCTCACGCCCTTGGAAACCTCGCACAGGCAATCTTTCTCTCGCCTGAAGCGGCACCCTAGATAGTTAACCCGGCAAAGAAAATGCCCGGAATGCGCTGGGCATTCCGGGCATCGAAATGTGAGTCTTTCGGGTAACTATCCCGAGGGCATCATTCCTGGCTGCCGAGGAAGCTCAGCAGGAACTGGAACATGTTGATGAAGTCCAGATAGAGCGTGAGCGCTCCGAGAATCACCATCTTGCCCATCGGATACTGCGCCGCGATGGCAGGGTTGGTCATCCCGGCGTGACGCACCGCGAGATACTCGGCCTTGAGGCGCTGGGTATCGTAGGCGGTGAGGCCGGCGAAGATCAGCACGCCAAGGAAGCTGATGCGGTACATCAGTGCGGGCGACTGGAGCCACATGTTGAGCAGCATGGCAATCACCAGGCCGACGACACCCATGATCAGGAAGCTGCCGAAGCCCGACAGGTCTTTCTTGGTGGTATAGCCGAACAGGCTGAGGCCGGCAAAGGCTGCCGATGTCGCGAAGAACGTCACCGCGATCGAACCCATGCTATAGACGAGGAATATCGTCGACAGCGACAGGCCCATGACCGTCGCGAAGGCCCAGAACATGCCTTGCAGGGCGAAAGTGCTGAACTTGTTCCGGCCGAAGCTCATCGCCAGAACGATGGCCAGCGGCGAGAGGATGATGATCCAGGTCAGCAGCCCACCGGTCATGATCTGCTGCGCCATGCCAGACTGGGCAAACAGCAGCGCGACGATGCCCGACAGCAGCACGCCCGAAGACATGTAATTGTAGATCGAGAGCATATGCTTGCGCAGGCCCTCGTCCATCACGGTCCGCTCGCCGAGCTGTCCGTCGATGCCGGGTGCGCTGCCAACGCCCATGCCCGTGCGGCGGGGGTCGTTCCAATCTGCCATTGCGATCCTAACTCCATTCATCCGGGACCCCGATAGGCCACGGTTCATGGGCGCAATATCGTGAGTGGCAGGCCAATTATCAAGTGAAACCGGACATGTTGCGTGCCTTGCAAGTTAATGCTTTTTGCGCGCCTCCGCCGCCATTTCCGTCCCCCGGTCCCGTGCGGCGCGCAGGCAGCAGGTGACGAGGGTATCGAGGGCGCCATCCGCGTCCAGCACGTCGAGACCCTTCTGGGTCATTCCGCCGGGGCTGGCGACGCGGCGCGCCAGTTCCTGCGGC
>JBGSPZ010000379.1:0-3807 GCA_041738375.1 Parerythrobacter sp.
GCCGACCCCGACGCCAACACCGACACCCACTCCTACCCCGACAACTTCTTTCAATACCGCCGAGTTTCGCCGGTCGGATGGGCCGGGCTTTCACAATGCCGTCACCGCGTGGCAGCAGGGGCTGACCGGCCTCAACACGACCATCGCGATCATCGACACCGGGATCGACCGGGACAGTCCCGAATTCGCTGGCCGCATCCATCCGGATTCGCGCGATCTGGCCGGCAATGGCACATTCGAGGCGGTTGACGATCACGGAACGAACGTCGCGCTTGTTGCCGCCGCCGCGCGCGATAACACCGGGGTGGTCGGCATCGCCTTCGATGCGCGGATCCTCGTGTTGCGAGGTGACGAGCCGGGGAGTTGCACTGGGGGCGGCGATGCCTCGCTCGACGGCTGCCTGTTCAATGACCGCGACATCGCGACCGGGGTCGACCAGGCGGTCGCTTCGGGTGCCAGGGTGATCAACCTCAGCCTCGGAGGCAGCCCGCCCAGTTCAGGCCTGCGCGCGGCGATCCAGCGGGCGGCCAACGCGGGTCTGGTGATCGTGGTATCTGCCGGGAATGACGGCGACACCACCGATCCGCAGCTCGATCCGACCCAGCCCGATCCCTTCGCTGCGGGGCTGCTCGGGGTTTCGCCCAGTAATGTGATCATCGTCGGTTCGGTCGACGAGAACGGGGCATTCTCCGACTTCAGCAATCGCGCGGGCAGTCTGTCCGCCAGCTTCCTGACCGCGCGCGGCGAGGCGGTGTGCTGCGTCTACGACGACGGGGTACTCAGGGTCACGACGGAGCCCAATGGCGACCGGTTCGTGACGCTGTTCTCCGGTACCAGTTTTTCCGCGCCGCAGGTTGCGGGTGCGGTTGCGCTGCTTGCGCAAGCCTTCCCTAATCTCACCGGGCAGCAGATTGTCTCGATACTGCTCGACAGTGCGCGCGATGCGGGTGCGGGTGGGACCGACCCAATCTTCGGACGCGGCATCCTCGATATCGCGCGGGCGCTCCAGCCGGCCGGCACCACGACGTTGGCGGGCTCGACCTCGGTGGTTCTCTTGGGTGACCAGACCGGCACTGGGTCGCCCGCAATGGGCGATGCCTTTACCAACACCTCGCTCGCTACGGTCGTGACCGACAGATATGGCCGGGCATACAATGTCGACCTCGCTTCGGGTTTGCGCGGCGCGTCGGCGCGGCAGTCTTTGCAAACGGCGGTCGATGCGGGGACGAGGCGGGTTGCCGTTTCGGGCGGACCGATGGCCATGGCCTTTTCCATCGGCGAGAACGGGCGGAGCGAGATGCGGTCTCCGCTTCGCCTGACCCCAGGCGATCTCGAGCAGGCGCGGGTTCTGGCCGGGAGGGTCGCGGTCACGGTAGCGCCGGATGTTGATCTGGCCATCGGCTTTGCCGAGGGTGCAGATGGCCTGGTAACGCAATTGCAGGGGCAGCAGCGACCTGCCTTCCTGATTGCGCGGGACATTGGCGGCGACAACGGTTTCGTCGAGGCGGGTGCAACGTCGGTCGCATTGCGCCGCGGGTTCGGGAACTGGGGCCTCACCCTTGCTGCGCAATCTGGGGACGCCTTGATAGCCCCCGCGAACTTCGATTTCGATTGGGGTGGCGGAAGAGGCCGAGAGGGCGAAGTCAGCAGCTTTTCGCTGGCGGCGGACAGGCGCTTCGGCGCGCTCGATGCCGTGCTCGGTTTTACCATGATGGACGAGAACGAGACGGTACTTGGCGGGCACTTTCAAAACAGCATCGGCTCCGGCGGAGCGCACACGATGTTCATCGATGCCAAGGCGGCATTTGCTCCGTCGGCCCGCTGGCGGATGGGCGGCGCGCTGCGATATGGCTCGACCAGAGCACGGAAAGTCGGCCTGATCGCTTCCGGTTCGCGGTTCGAGAGTCTGGCGTGGTCGCTCGACCTCTCGCGCACCGGCGTAGTGCAACACGCCGACAATCTTGCGTTGCGGATTTCGCAGCCCTTGCGGATCGAGGGCGGCGGCTTGCTCCTCGATCTGCCGATCGCCTACAACTACGCGACCGAAAGCGCGACATATGACCAGCGGTTTCTTTCGCTGGCGCCCACAGGTCGGGAGGTCACTGGCGAGTTGTCTTGGCGCGGCCAGGTGCTTGGCGGTGATGCCACCACGAGCCTGTTTGTCCGCCGCCAGCCGGGACACATCTCAACCGCGCCGACCAACATCGGTACGGTGCTTCGCTGGTCGCGCCAGTTCTAGCTTTACCCGGGCATCCCGGCGGCAACCGCGAAGTCATAGGCGCGCTCGATCAGCGGGGTGACCCGCTCGCTCATCGACCGTGCATGCGCGGAGGATGCGGTGCCGTCGATCACGCGCTTCTTGATGCCCTGCATGATGCCCGCCAGCCGGAACAGATTGTAGGCAAAATACCAGTCCATCGGCGGGACCGGATAGCCGGTGCGCGCGACATAGCGCTCTACCGCTTCCTGCTGCGTCGGAATGCCCAGCTCCGCCAGATCGAGATCGAGCAAGCCGGCCCGTCCATCCGCCGGGTTGTGCCAGTTGAGCATCAGGTAACTGAAATCGGCGATCGGATCGCCCAGCGTCGACAGTTCCCAGTCGAGCACTGCGATCACCCGGTTCTCGGTCTTGTGGAAAATCATGTTGTCGAGCCGGTAATCCCCATGGACCACCGAGCTTTCGTGCTGCGGCGGGATCGTCTCGGGCAGCCATTCGATCAGTCGTTCCATCTTCGGCTGGTGCTCGGTTTCTGACAGCTTGTACTGCTTGGTCCAGCGGCTGATCTGGCGGGCGCAATATTCGTCGGGCTTGCCGAAATCGCCCAAGCCAATCTCGGCCGGTTTTTTCGTGTGGAGATCGGCCATGGTGTCGATCATCGCGTGGTAGATTTCGCGCCGGTCTTTCGGTGAGCATTGCGGCAGCGATCCGTTCCACAGGCTGCGCCCGTCGGCCATGCTCATGACGAAGAACTTGGAGCCGATCACCTCGGGATCCTCGCACAAGCCGTAGGTCCGCGGCACCGGGAAGCCGGTGGGATAGAGCCCGGTCATCGCCTTGTACTCGCGATCCACTGCATGGGCGCTCGGCAGCAGCTTGCCGAACGGCTGGCGGCGCAGGACGTAGGATGCGCCGGGCGTGTCGATGCGGTAGGTCGGGTTCGACTGTCCGCCCTTGAACTTGGAATAGGACAGCGGCCCTTCGTAACCCTCGACATTGGCCTCGAACCATGTCGTCAGCCGGTCGAGATCCAGCCGGTCGTTCTCGGGCACTTCGATCGTGCCGACCATTTCTGTGTCGAAATCGATAGGCTGCTCGCTGGCCATCAGTCGAACACCACCACGCTCCGCGCGGCGTTGCCGCTGCGCATCTTTTCGAAGCCCTTGTTGATGTCCTCGAGCGGGATGCGTTCGGCGATGATCGTGTCGAGATCGAGCAGGCCGCGCATGTAGAAATCGACCAGCCGGGGCAGGTCGACCGGGAAGTGGTTCTCCCCCATGATCGCGCCCTGCAGCTTCTTGCCGCTCAGCAGGTCCATCGCGCTGAGGCCGACCTTGCAGTCGAGCGGCATCATGCCGAGGATGATCGCGGTCCCGCCGCGGCGCAGGCTCGCCACCGCGAGATCGGCGGAGGCCTGCCGGCCAACCGCTTCGATCCCGTAATGCACGCCGCCGCCCGAGATTGCGATGATCTGCTTCGCCGCATCGGGGGCGAGCGCATCGACCGTATGCGTCGCGCCAAGCACCTTGGCGAGCTCGCGCTTCTCGGCGATCGGGTCGGCGGCAATGACCTTGCCGGCCCCCGCGATC
>JBGSPZ010000405.1:0-3033 GCA_041738375.1 Parerythrobacter sp.
GCTGGCCGCCAAGGTCGCCGCCATGCCGCCGCACGCGCTGCGGCAGGCGAAGAACCTGATGCGGCAGGGGCGGCACACCAGCTATGACACCGCGCTCGAGATGGCTGCCAATGCGCAGGCGCTGATGCATGTCACCGCCGACCATATGGAAGGCGTGGACGCGCTGCTGGAGAAGCGCGCGCCGAATTTCACCGGCGAGTGAGATGGGCCGGGCGCTTGTCGTCTTCCCGGCTATTCTGCTCGGCCTCTACGCTCTGGTCGCGCTCCTTGCGTGGGCGCTGCAGGATCGGTTGATCTATCCCGCCTCTCAGCAACGCTTCGCTCCCGGACCGGGCTATCGCGAGCTAACGCTCAACACTGCGGACGGATTGGCTCTGCGCGCCTTTGCCCGCGCCGCCGACCCAGGCAAGCCGACACTGGTCTATTTCGATGGCAACGGCGGCACGCTGGGCGGCGCGATGGTGGCTAACCAGGCCTTTGCCGATGCGGGCTACGGCGTGCTGCTGGTCAGTTACCGCGGTTATGGCGGCAATCCCGGTGCGCCCTCGGAAACGGGGTTCTATCGCGACGGGCGGGCGGCCATGGAATGGTTGGCTGACCATGACGTCCCGCCGTCAGACACGATCATCGCCGCAAACTCAATCGGCGGCGGCACGGCTGTGCAGATGGCGAGCGAGTATCCGGTGCGCGCCGTGGTGCTGGTCGCTCCCTTCACCAGCCTGCCCGACCGGGCGGGCGAGATCGCACCTTGGCTGCCGGTGCGCTGGCTGCTGCGGGACAGCTACGACAATGCCGCCAAGCTGCCGGCGCTCGCAATGCCGATACTGATCCAGCACGGTACTTTGGACGAGGTGGTGCCGCTGGCGCATGGCCGGGCGCTGGCAAGGCTCAATCCGCGAGTGACGTTCGAGCGCTTCGAAGGCTCTGGGCACGAACTTGCCTTCCAAAATGGCTCGCAGGCTGCAAGGCTGGCATGGGTCCGGGGCCTCTAGCCGCCGATCACAGGGAGGGCATCGACGCGCTGCTGGAAAAGCGCGCGCCGAATTTCACCGGCGAGTGATAGGCTCGCTCGATTGGGATACGACAGCCCTCATTCGTCGGTCGCGCGCGGCACCGCAAGCAATGCCGCGCTAGGGCGCGAACGGGAAGCTGTTGTATTCGACAATCACGTCGAGATCGCGGTCGAGATACGCCCGGAAATACAGCGGCACCTCAGCCCCGCCGGTCGATAGCAAGGCGCTGCCGGTGCACCGGATTTCGCCCCGGCTCTTCATATCTTCGACCGGATTGTAAATCTTGACGAGCCCGGAAGAATTTTCCTTCGCGATCGCCAAAACATCGGGGATCAGGTCGGCGCAGCTATAGGTTGTCAGATCCGCGACAGCCGGTTCGGCGGCTGGCGCGGCCGGAGCCATAGGCTCTGCTGGTGCGGGATCCGCGACCATTGTTTCTGCGGGTGCGTCCGCCGGCGGGTAGGTTTGGCTTCCCTGATCGCACGCTGCCAAGAAAAATCCCAATGAAAGAGCCACAGTAAGACTTGGCCTAAACATGCTCGTACCCCCCCGTTTGCATGATTCGTTCGTCCGCCAAGCTAGCGCCCGAGATGATTGACTGCAATCATATGAAAAAGAGGAAAAACGCCACAATTCTAAACCCAGCGCCAGATGCCCGCTTCCCAGTCGCCAAGCGGGATATGCGCCCAGCTTGCGGCTAGCCACAGCGCTATGCCGCCGAGCAGCGGGAACAGGCCGACTGCCGGCAATTTGCCCCAGCGCGGCCAATAGCTGGTCTTCGAAGACCATTGGGCCCACGCTTCGCCCATCAGCACCGCTTTCTTGCGGTCCTGCATATGCGCCCCGACCAGTGCGAGGACCAGCACCGCCAGCGCCACCACCAGCGTGCGCGGGGTCGGCGCGGCGACGATGTGGCTCAGCGCCCACAGGGAGAAACCCCACATCATCGGGTGGCGGGTGACCCTGAACACGCCTGCAGGCTCGGCCCGCGCGGCTTTCTCTGCCCCCGGCGCGGGCAGGGCGGGGTTGCCGATCAGCGATCCGGCGAACAGGATCATCGCAACAAGCGTCAGTACCGAGGCGACGATCCACACCGGATCGCCGAACCCGCCCCACAGCAGCGCGCTGGGCGGGACCGCCGTAAAGGCGAAATACATCCACACCATGCACCCCGCGCTGACCAGCGAATAAACGCCCGCGAAGCCGCCGTCGCCGAGCATGCGGACCATGGCTGCGCGCAGCGGATGCGACATGGCAAAGTGGGTGCCCACGAAGGCCACGCTTGCAGCGATCAGCGAAGGCAGCGCTTGATCCATAAATCCCTCCCCTTCGGAGCCCGCTTTCCTACACGTTGCGGGCTGATACCACAATCGTGAATTGGCAACCGCTGACGACACCCGCCGCCCCGCGCGGGGGGGGCTCCCCCAGCAGCATGTGCTGATAATGCTCTTGATAAACCGTTGACTTTTTGAGGTTTTCACCCCGGATCAAGCGCTTGACACGGTGTCGCCTTCGTCGCCCAATTGTCGCCTTCGATGCGCTGATTCCGCGCCTATTCGATCGCGATCAGCTGGACCTTGAACAATAGCGTCGCGCCGCCGGGGATCGGGCCCTTGCCCGTCGGGCCGTAGCCGAGGTCGGCGGGTACCGCGATCTCGATCGTGTCGCCCACGCCGGCTTCGGGGATCGCGAGCTGCCAAGCCTTGATCAACCGACCCAGCGGGAATGTGGCCGGCTCGCCGCGATCCCACGAGCTGTCGAACGTCGTCCCGTCGACGAAAGTCCCGGCATAATGGACGGTGACGGTATCGCTCACCTTCGGACGCCGCCCGCTGCCGTCGCCATCGGTCCGCCGCCACAGCACACCGCCTTCGAGCGCCGACCAGTCCGGGCTCGCCGCGCGTTCGGCCAGCGCATTCTGCTGCGCGCTCTGCCACTTCATGTCCTGAGAATAGTCGGGCGGCGCGTCCTGTGCGAAGGCGGTGAAACCGATCACCGCCACCGCCGCGCCGCCGAGCGC
>JBGSPZ010000082.1:0-2256 GCA_041738375.1 Parerythrobacter sp.
CGCCAGGATCGTCGAAAAGCTGCGGCCCGAGGGCGCAACGCCCGGTGCGATCGTCCACGCCGCAACCGGCGAGAATCTGGGTGAGCACAGGGGGATCATCCACTTCACAGTCGGCCAGCGCAAAGGGCTGGAGATCGGCGGCCAGCCCGAGCCGCTCTATGTCGTCGGGATCGATGCCGAGAGTGCCGAAGTGCGTGTCGGGCCCCGAAGGATGTTGGCGGTCGACGCCGCGACGATCATCGAGACCAACCGTATCGGGCCACTCCCCGCCTCGCAGCTTTCCGCCAAGGTCCGCTCGCTCGCCAAGCCGGTTCCGATCGCGCTCGAGGGCGCGCTCGGGGATGGTGCTGCGGTGCGTATCCGCTTCGGCGAGCCGGAGTTCGGGGTGTCGCCCGGACAGGCAGCGGTGATCTATGCGGGCGAGCGGGTGGTCGGCGGCGGCTGGATCGCTGCGACGGAGGCGGTGGCCGGTTAGTCCTCCCAGGTCTCCAGCACGCAGCCATAACCCTCGCGAAAGCTCGCCGTATCGGCCGCGACGAGCGGGAAGCGGGCGGTCACGCTCTTTGCCTCCTCGTCGTCGACCAGCGTGATCAGCGCCATCCCGCCGAGCTTGTCTTTGGCGCAGTCTTCGAGGCTCCGCCCCGCAACGAAGCGGCACGAACAAGCGACGCGGGCCATGTAGGCGGTGCCGGCCTCGGCGTTGCCCTTGATCGATCCACCATAGGCCCAGGCCCCGCCGGCTAGCAGCATCCCAACCACTGCTAGCGGCCAGATCCAGCGCCGGGACCGGCGCCCGCTTGCCGCCCTGGCAGTGCGCGTTTTCGTCATTGCCAACCCTTCCTGCTTGGGCAAGGAAAGCGGCCATGCCTGCCAGACCGCGCTTCGCCCGCTCCCTTATCGCCTGCCTTGCGCTCATGCCAGCCCTCGCGGCGTGCGGCGAAGCAGCGCCTCAACGCGCGCCGTTGAGCGAAGCGGCAAGGGCAGCCGTACTGACCGATGCAGCCGGGGCGCAGAAGGAGCAGCTCGCCCGTGAAATCGACGACCTTTTCGCGGCAGACAGCCTCGGTGAGACCCGTGCCGTGGTGCTGATGTATGGCGGCGAAGTCGTCGCGGAACGTTATGCGCCCGGCTATGACCGCGACACCCTGTTCGTCAGCTGGTCGATGGCCAAGACCATCACCGCTGCGACGATCGGCATGCTGGTGGCCGACGGGCGGTTGCGGCTCGACGATTCGGTCCCGATCCCGCGCTGGCAGCGCCCCGGCGATCCGCGCGGCGAAATCACCTTGCGCCAGCTGCTGCAGATGCGTTCGGGGCTCGAGCATACCGAAGCGGGCGATCCGGCTTACGAATCGTCCGAAGTGCGGATGCTGCTCCTCGACGGCCGCGACGACATGTCGGCCTGGGCCGAGGCGCAGCCGATGGAAGCCGAACCGGGGGCGAAGTTCGAATACTCGAGCAACACCACGGTGATCCTCGCCGACATCGCCGCACGCGTACTGACCGAAAGCGAGGATCCGGACATTCGCCGGAGCGCGGTCGACACCTTTCTCAAGGCGCGGGTGTTCGCTCCGCTGGCGATGGAATCGGTCGTGCCGGAGTACGACGCGCATGGCACATTGATCGGTGGCAGCCTGATGCATGCTACCGCGCGCGATTATGCCCGGTTCGGCGATTTCCTGCGCAACAAGGGGTCCTATCGCGGTTCGCAGCTGCTGCCGCGCAAATGGGTCGAGCTGATGACCGCGCCGAGCCCGCGCTCTGCCCATTACGGCCTGCAGACCTGGCTTAACCGCCCGACCGAGCTGACCGACGACCACCCGCTGTTTCCCGACCGCGCACCGAAAAGCGTGTTCGCGATGATCGGGCATATGGGGCAGTATGTGATCGTCTCGCCGGAGCAGAAACTGACGCTGGTGCGGCTGGGCCATTCGGACGCGCCGCAGCGCGAGGTGCTGAAGCAGGAAATGGCCGATATCCTCGCGCTCTATCCTGCGGGGGAGTAACTGCCTTCGATCACCGTCCGGCACGCACCGCCGAGCCAGACGGTCGCACCCTCGATCCGGCAGTCGAACCTCGCTCCGCGCGCGCTGGCCTGGCGCGCGGTAAACGATGATCGCCCCAGACGCGCGGTCCAATAGGGGGTGAGCAAGGCGTGCGCCGATCCGGTCGCTGCATCCTCGCGCCCACCGGAGGAAAACACGCGGCTCACGACACTCTCGTCGGTCCCCGGCGCGGTCGCGGTGACCTGCCAGT
>JBGSPZ010000152.1:0-1831 GCA_041738375.1 Parerythrobacter sp.
GCGACGACATCTGCAACGGCGCAATCGACAACGCCACCGGCACGGCCGCGCTGGTCGCGCTGGGTGAGGCGCATGCCAAGGCCGGCGCACCGCAACGTTCGCTGGTCTTCCTCGCGGTCACGGCGGAGGAATCGGGGCTGCTCGGCTCGGCCTATTATGCCGCCAATCCCGTCTTCCCGCTCGACCGGACGGTGGGCGGGGTGAACATGGATGCGTTGTCGATGGCAGGGCCCGCCAAGGATGTCACCGTCGTCGGCGGCGGCAAGAGCATGCTCGATGGCTATCTCGACCGGGCCCTCATGGCTCTGGGCCGCACGGCAACCCCCGAACCGACGCCGGAGAAGGGCTATTACTACCGCTCGGACCACTTCTCCTTCGCCAAGCGCGGCGTACCGATGCTCTATATCGACGGGGGCGAAGACCTGATCGATGGCGGCAAGGCGGCGGGCGCGGCCTTCGCCAAGGAGTATACCGAGAAGGACTACCACCAGCCGAGCGACGACTACCGCGAGGACTGGAACTGGGACGGCGTGATGGCCGATCTCCAGCTCTACTACAGCCTCGGACGGATGCTGGCGATGACCAGCGAATGGCCGAACTGGGTCGAAGGCGACGAATTCAAGGCCGCGCGCGACCGGAGCTGTGCGGCGGAAGGCGGTTGTTGACCAAGGCAGCGACCCTATTCGGGTTCGAAAGCCAATCCAAGCCGGACGGCCTGCGCCTTGAGTCGCTTGTCGCGCGTCCACAGGCGGGCAGCGGCGGTGCGAGCGCCGTGCAGCAGAGACAGGTTTACGAAGCCCACTCCTGAGTTCGCCAGGTTTGCTTCGTCGATGAATTCCAGCAGCGCCTGCGTGTCCGGCACCGGTACGCAAGCGAGATTGCCCAGCGCATTCAGGAACGCAGTTCGGGTCGCAAACTGGCCCAGACCAATTTCGATGCTGACATAGGGATGATGGACGATCCTCTGCTCGAAAAGCAAAGATTCCAGCGTATCAATGGGTGCGTGAATGTGATCGATCCAAATCGAGGTATCGACCAGTATCACCAGAACCTCCGCCGCGGCGACGCTGTCGCTGTCGGATCGCTGCCGCCCAAAGCAATCAGCTGACGGGCAGATTCTTGCCGGATGAATTGTGTCAGCGCAGCTTCAAGCAATTCATCGCGATCGGCAATTCCGCTCAGCGTCTTCGCCTGGTCCAAAAGGTTCTCCAATGATCCGCGAAGACGCGTCCTTCCAGCCACCCCGCCCCCGTTGGCATCGCGCTTGTTCTGCTTGCGCCGGATGAAACGGACACGGCGGCGCTGCAAGTCGACCTGGCTTGTCTCCCAGCCTGCCTCGCGCCATCCTCTGGTTTGACTGTGATGGCCATCCTGATTGGCCCACCAAGCCGGATAATTGTAAGCGCTATCGGGCAGTGTGAAGCCGAGGACTCGCTCGATATCCGCGAAACCCGCATCCCAGCTTTCGTTCTCCAAACCGGTCAGGTACTGAGCAAGGGGATCATATTTTCCCATTACATATCTCCTAGAACATGTGGTAAAGTATCTTAATGTATCATGATAAGTCAATAGTGAGCCACATGCCACCCGAATGGGCGAAGCAGGACTGGTTGTGGATCGGCTTCCCCCATGATGCCGACGAATGGCCGGGCTATCTCGTGCGTGCGCAGGAGCAGATGGCGGCGTTCGCCAATGCGGTGGCCGAAAGCGGGCAGCAGGTGCGCCTGCTGGTGCGCGATGCGGCGAACGAAGCGCGCGCGCGGTCGTTGTGCACGGCCTCGGTTAGCATCGAGCAGCGTGTCTACGGCGATGTGTGGCTGCGCGACACCGG
>JBGSPZ010000172.1:0-1694 GCA_041738375.1 Parerythrobacter sp.
TTGTGGCGCAGATGGAGCGCCACGGGATCAGGGTCGACCGTGCGCGGTTGGCCCGGCTGTCGGAGGAGTTCGCGACCGAAACCGCCAAGCTGGAGGCGCAGATCCACCAGCTGGCAGGCGAGGAATTCACCATCGGCAGCCCCAAGCAGCTGGGCGACATCCTGTTCGACAAGCTCGGCCACAAGGGCGGGCGCAAGGGCAAGAGCGGGCAATATTCGACCGACCAAGCGGTGCTCGAGCGCCTGTCTGGCGACGGCGCGCAAATCGCCGACCGGGTGCTCGAATGGCGCCAGCTGACCAAGCTGCGCTCGACCTATACCGAGGCGCTGCAGGCGGCGATCAACCCGCAGACGGGCCGCGTCCACACCAGCTACAGCCTCGTCGGCGCTCAGACCGGGCGGCTGTCCTCGACCGACCCGAATTTGCAGAACATCCCGATCCGCACCCCGATCGGACGGCAGATCCGCGAGGCTTTCGTGCCCGACGAAGGGAATGTGCTGCTGGCAGCCGACTATTCGCAGATCGAACTGCGGCTCGCCGCGCATATGGCCGACGTGCCCGAGCTGAAGGAAGCCTTCGCCCACGGCGAGGACATCCACGCCCGCACCGCGCGCGAGATGTACGGCACGGTCGACCGCGACACCCGCGCGAAGGCCAAGACGATCAATTTCGCCATCCTCTACGGCATCAGCCGCTGGGGGCTGGCTGGACGGCTGGGGGTCGAGCCGGACGAGGCGCAGGAGGTGATCGACACCTATTTCAAGCGCTTCCCGGGCATCCAGAGCTATATCCACGAAACGCTCGAAAGCGTGCGCGAGCGCGGTTATTCGGAAACGCTGTTCGGGCGCAAGACATGGTTTCCGCGCATCAAGTCCGCCAACCAGGCCGAGCGACAGGGGAGCGAGCGCGCCGCCATCAACGCCCCGATCCAGGGCACCAGCGCCGACATCATCAAGCGCGCGATGGTCCGCATGATGCCCGCGCTGGAGGAGGCCGGGCTGGGCCATGTGAAGATGCTGCTGCAGGTGCATGACGAACTGGTGTTCGAACTGCCCGAAGCCGATGTCGCGGCGGCGAGCCCGATCATCGAACGCGTGATGGCGACAGCGGCGGAACCGGCCGTGAAACTGAGCGTCCCGCTTGGAATCGAGATCGGCACGGGCATGAGCTGGGACGCGGCGCACTAGGCGGGCGGACAAGGCATGGCCCGGCTGCTCCTGTTCAACAAGCCCTTCGGGGTACTGTCGCAATTCACTGATCGCGGATCGCCGACGGCGCGCGCGACCCTGTCGGACTACATCGCGGTCAAAGGGGTCTATCCGGCAGGGCGGCTCGACCGCGACAGCGAGGGGCTTCTGCTGCTGACCGACGACGGGCGGCTGCAGGCGCGGATTGCCGATCCGCGCTTCAAGCTGCCCAAGAGCTATCTGGTGCAGGTCGAAGGCGATCCGCAGGAAGAGCAGCTGGAGCCTTTGCGAATGGGCGTCCGGCTCAAGGACGGGATGACCCTGCCGGCCGAGGTCGAGCGCATCGATGCGCCCGATCTGTGGCCGCGTAACCCGCCGATCCGTGTGCGTCAGTCGATCCCCGACAGCTGGCTGAAACTCACCATCCGCGAGGGGCGCAACCGGCAGGTGCGGCGAATGACGGCGGCGGTCGGCCTGCCCACCTTGCGGCTGGTGCGCTGGGCGATC
>JBGSPZ010000177.1:0-6524 GCA_041738375.1 Parerythrobacter sp.
GCGCGCACCTTCTCGATGTCGCTCGCCAGCGCAGCGGCCCAGCGGGTGATGTCGCCCGCACCGAGGCAGACCACCAGGTCGCCCGGTTCGACTTCCACCGCAAGGCGCGCAGCCAGTTCCTCCCGGTCCGCGACGGTCGCCGCCGAGCGGTGTCCGCGCGACTTGAGACCCTCGACCAGCGCCTGCGAGCTGACACCGTCGAGCGGCTCTTCACCCGCCGCATAGACCGGGGTGACGTAAACCGTATCGGCATCGTTGAAGCAGTTCTGGAAGTCGTCCATCAGGTCGCCGAGGCGGGAGTAGCGATGCGGCTGCATCACCGCGATGACCTTGCCGCTCGCGCTTTCCCTTGCAGCGGAAAGCACTGCGCGGATTTCGACCGGGTGGTGTGCGTAATCGTCGATCACGGTCGCGCCGCCGACCTGCCCGACCCGCGTGAAACGCCGCCGCACACCGCCGAAGCTGCCGAAGCCGCTGCGAATGACATCGTCCGAGCACCCCATCTCGATCGCGACCGCAATTGCGGCGAGCGCGTTCTGGACATTGTGCCGGCCCGGCATCGGCAGCTTGACGCCTTCGATCCGGCGGTCTTCCTCGCCGCGCTGGCGGACGACAACGTCAAACAGGTTGCCGCCATCCGACGGGCGCACATTGACCCCGCAGATATCGGCCTGGAGGTTGAAACCATAAGTCACGACACGCCGGTCGCGCACCTTGCCGATCACCGCCTGCACTTCGGGGTGATCGATGCACAGGATCGCCGCGCCATAAAACGGCACGTTGTGAATGAACTCGACGAAGGCATCCTTCACCCCGTCGAAAGTGCCGTAGTGATCGAGATGCTCGGGATCGATATTGGTCACGACCGCGATGGTCCCGTCGAGCCGCAGGAAGCTGCCGTCGCTCTCGTCGGCTTCGACCACCATCCAGTCGCTGTCACCCAGACGGGCGTTGGAACCGTATTGCTCGATGATCCCGCCGTTGATCACCGTCGGGTCAATCCCGCCCGCATCGAGCAGCGCGGCGATCATGCTGGTCGTGGTCGTCTTGCCATGTGTGCCGGCGACCGCGACGGTGCTCTTGAGCCGCATCAGTTCGGCGAGCATCTCTGCCCGGCGGACCACCGGAATGCGGTTCTCGAGCGCGTGAGCCACCTCGGGATTGGTCCGCTTGACCGCCGTCGAGGTGACCACCACGGCAGCGCCCTCGACGTTCTCCTTGGCGTGGCCGATGCGCACGGCAATGCCGCGGCTGCGCAAGCGCTCGACCGTGGGGCTTTCGCTGATGTCGCTGCCCTGCACGGTGTAGCCGAGGTTGGCCATCACTTCCGCGATGCCCGACATGCCGATCCCGCCGATGCCGACGAAGTGGATCACCCCGATATCGGTGCCGACGCCTCTCATGCCGCCGCCCCCGAAGGTGCGCCGATGCCGTCACGGATAGGCTCGGTGGTGCGGATGACATCCATCAGCGTATCGCCGCCGAAGCTTTCGACCAAATCCGCGAGTTCCTTCGCCGCATGCGGCCGGCCGCAGTTCCACGCCGCATGCGCCGCCGTGGCGAGCGATTGCGGGTTCTGCGCCATGGCCTGGATCTGCTTGGCGAGTTCCTTGGCGGTGAAGTTCTCCTGCCGGATCATCCGCGCGCCGCCCTTCTTGGCCATTTCGCGGGCGTTGGCTGCCTGGTGGTCGTCGGTGGCAATCGGCAGCGGGATCAGGATCGCCGGGCGTCCGACCGCCGTAAGCTCGGCGATCGTCGAGGCCCCCGCGCGGCCGATGAACAGATGCGCATCGGCAAGGCGCGCGGCCATATCCTCGAAGTAAGTGCCCAGTTCGGCGGGAATATCGTGGTTGCGATAGCGCTCGCGCACCGCGTCGAGATCTTCGGGGCGACACTGCTGGGTCACCTGCAGCCGCGAGCGCAGCGCGGGCTGGAGCATGGCGAGCCCATCGGGGACGACCTCCGACAGTACGCTAGCCCCCTGGCTACCGCCGGTGACCAGCACGCGCAGCAGGCCGTCTTCGGTAAAGGCGGGAAACGGTTCTTCGCGCAATTGCAGCACTTCGCCGCGCACCGGATTGCCGACCAGATGGACCTTGCCCGCATGCTTGGGTTTCAACCGGCGGATCTCGGGATAGGCGGTGGCGATCGCCTCGACCCGGCCGGCCATGAAGCGGTTGACCCGGCCAAGCACGGCGTTCTGTTCGTGCAGCACGCTTGGGATCGCGGCGGAGGTCGATGCCAGCAGCGCAGGCAGCGAGGGATAGCCCCCGAAGCCGACCACCGCGCTGGGTTCGAAACTCTCGAACAGTCGCAGCGCCATGTCGCGCCCCTGCCCGATCGCGCGCAATCCCTTGATCCAGTTGAGCGGGTTCTTGCCGAAGCGC
Source organism: Parerythrobacter sp. (assembly GCA_041738375.1). Lineage (GTDB taxonomy): Bacteria > Pseudomonadota > Alphaproteobacteria > Sphingomonadales > Sphingomonadaceae > Parerythrobacter_A. The sequence continues at coordinate 2,388 of JBGSPZ010000177.1, forward strand.
CCTGCGGGCAGGATATGCGCGGGCAGGAAATCGGGCTTGCCGGGAATGTTTGCGCCGCGCTCGTCGGTGATCAGCGCGACATGATGCCCGCGCCGCTCGAGCTCGGTCGCCAGCGCAAAGGCCGGGATCAGGTGACCGCCGGTTCCCCCGGCGGCGAGAACATAGTGGCGGTTGGCACCGCTCATGGACGGGTCCTTTCCTCGACGAGGAGCTTGTCCGACAGGATCGCGCGCAAGCCCGGTGTCTCGCGCGTCAGGAACGGGTTGCGCCGCGTGACGGCGATCAGCAATCCGACGCACAGGCATACCGCAATGGTCGAGGAACCGCCATAGGAGACCAGCGGCAAGGTCATCCCTTTCGACGGGAAGAGCTGCAGGTTGACCAGGATATTGATGAAGGCCTGCCCGGTGATCTGGGTGACGAGGCCGGCCCCCGCCAGCAGCACGAACAGATTCTCCTCGTCCGCCAGCCGCACCAGCACCCGCACCACGACGGCGAGATAGAGCAGCACGATCACCGCGCATACCAGCAGTCCGAACTCTTCCCCGATGACCGAGAAGATATAGTCGGTATGCGCTTCGGGCAGGTTCATCTTGCGCACGCCGAGCCACAGGCCGCTGCCGGTCCACCCACCCGCCAGCAGGGTGCGCTCGGCAAGGTCGACCTGGTCGAACGCGGTTCCACCGCCGAGGAAGGAATCGATCCGGTGGCGTGCGTTGTCGTAAAGGAAATAGGTCGCGGCAAGGGCCGTGATCCCTGTGCCCATCAGCACCGCGATCCGCTGGACACTCACGCCGGCGATCAGGATCAGCACGAACCACACTCCGCCGAACAGGATCGCCTCGCCGAGGTTGGGCTGCAGCATCAGCAGCGCGCCGATCAGGCCCATGATCCCGGTGACCATGGCGATGACCGGCAGATTGGGGTCGCGCAAGCGCCAGGTGATGATCCATGCCAGCGCGATCGCGAAGCCCGGCTTGAGGAATTCGGACGGCTGGAACCGCATCCCGACCTCGATCCACCGCTTCGCGCCGTTGACCTCGTGACCGATCACGGGGACGAGGAGCAGCGCGAACAGCATCGCGGCCGCCAGCAGCACCCCGATCCGGCGGGCATTCTCGACCGTCAGCATCGAAGCGCCGAACAGCACGATCAGGCCGACGAACTGCCAGCGCAGATGCGCCCAGTAGAAGTAAAGATCGGGCAACCGCACTTCGGCGGTGGAGAGCCGGTCGGCGCTCGCGGGCGAAGCCGCCGCCACTGCGGCGGTGCCGATCGCCATCAAGGCCAGCACCAGGAACAACAGCACCCGGTCGATCTCGCGCCACCAGATCTTGAGCTCGGCGGTGAGGCTGCCGCGGAACCGGTCCGGATTGGCCACCCGCTCGCCGGATCGCGGAATGTAGGGCTGGGTCGAGCTCATGCGGCGGACTTCCCTTCGAAGGGATGTTCGGCGGCAGGCTCCTCACCCGTCAGCATGGCGACGATTTGGCGGAAATGCTCGCCGCGCCGTTCGTAGTCCTTGAACTGGTCGAAGCTGGCGCAGGCGGGCGAAAGCAGGACCACATCGCCCGGCACGACGTTGCGCATCGCGCGGCGCACGGCGGTGCAGATCATCTCGCTCCGGTCGACCGCGACACGGCCCTCGAGCAATTCGGCAAAACGCGGCCCGGCTTCGCCGATGGTATAGGCCTGCTTGATATTGGCGAGGTGGTCCTCGCATTTGCCCAGCCCATCTTCCTTGGGCAATCCGCCGACGATCCAGTGGATGCGCGGATGCCCGTCGACCGGCGGATAGGCCGCCAGCGCAGGTGCGGTGCTGTCGGTATTGGTCGCTTTGCTGTCGTTGATGAACAGCACGCCGTTGTGATTGGCGACGAATTCCATGCGGTGGGGGAGACCGATGAAGGTCCGAAGGCCTTTGGAAACTTCGTTCAAGCCGAGCCCGAGCAGCCGAGAGACCGCAATCGCCACCGCAGCATTCTGCGCGTTGTGAGGCCCTTGCAAGCTGGGCCAATTCTTTTGAAAGCCGACCCGACCGTCTGTCGATGTTCCCACTCCTTCGACGACGCTTCCCGTAGAACGGTCATATTTGGTTGAGGCATGGATTGATCTTTGACCTGCGTTTGGCCTTGGCAGCTCATCCGCATCAGAATCGTATTTGACCAACAGCGGATCGTCAGTGTGAACCCACCAGCTTTCCTCTGACTGCATTTCAACCAAACGAAACTTCGAAGAGGCATAGGCCTCAAAACTATCGTACCGATCCAGATGGTCGGGCGTGATATTGAGCAACACCGCGACATCGCAATCGAGGCTCTGCGTCAGATCGATCTGGTAACTCGACAGTTCGAGCACATAGACACCACCTTCCGTCAGCGGGTCCTGTTCCATGATCGGAATGCCGATATTGCCGCCCATCAGCGTCGGCACGCCCGCCTCTTTCAGTATATGGTGCACCAGCGCGGTCGTCGTGCTCTTGCCGTTGGTGCCGGTGATGCCGACGACCTTGTGCGGCGGCAGGTTCGCCCGTGCTTGGGCGAAAAGCTCGATATCGCCGATCACCGGCACGCCGTATCGCGCCGCGTGGCCAGCAATCGGGTGAGTGTTGAGCGGCACGCCTGGCGACACCACCACGCCATCGAAGCCGGTCAGATCGAGGTCGAGCGGATCGGCCAGCCTTGCGCGGCCTTCCAGCTTGTCGCGCGCGACATCCTGCCGGTCCCACGCCACGACCTCCGCCCCGCTTGCGAGCAGCGCTTCCGCCGCAGCGAGACCCGAGCGGGCGAGGCCGAGGATGGCATAGCGCTTGCCGGCAAAGGCGGGCGAGGTGATCATCTTAGCTTCAGCGTCGAAAGGCCGATCAGCGCGAGCACGATCGAAACGATCCAGAAGCGGATGACGACGGTCGATTCCGCCCAGCCCTTCTGCTCGAAATGGTGGTGGATCGGGGCCATGCGGAAAATCCGCTTGCCGGTGCGCTTGAACCAGAAGACCTGGATGATGACCGATGCGGTTTCGGCGACGAACAGCCCGCCGACGATCAGCAGCACGATCTCGTGATGGCTCGCCACTGCTATCGCCCCGAGCGCGCCGCCGAGCGCGAGGCTGCCCGTGTCCCCCATGAACACGGCCGCGGGGGGCGCGTTGTACCACAGGAAGCCCAGGCCCCCGCCGATCAGCCCTGCCGAGAAGACGAGGATCTCGCCCGTCCCGGGCACGTAGTGGACCTCGAGATAGTCGGTGAAGTCGACGCGCCCCACCGCATAGGCGATGACCCCCAGCGTCCCGGCCGCGATCATCACCGGCATGATGGCGAGACCGTCGAGACCGTCGGTCAGGTTCACCGCATTGGCCGCGCCCACGATCACCAGCATCGCGAAGGGGATGAAGAGGATCCCGAGGTTCAGGAGCACGTCCTTGAAGAAGGGAACCGCCAGCTGGTAGCTCAGACCGTCGGGATGCAGCGTAGCGGCCCACCACCCCGCGATCCCCGCGATGGCGAAGCCGAGCGCGAGGCGCACCCGACCGGACACGCCCCGGTGCGTCATCTTCGTGACCTTCGCATAGTCGTCCGCGAAGCCGATGAGCCCGAAGGCCGCCGTCACGAAGAGCACCATCCAGACGAAGCCGTTGTCGAGCCGCGCCCAGAGAAGCGTCGAGACGAGGAGCGCCGACAGGATCAGGAGCCCGCCCATGGTGGGCGTGCCCGCCTTGGTCACGAGATGGCTTGCCGGGCCGTCCTCCCGGATCGGCTGGCCCTTCTTCTGGCGGCGGCGCAGGAAGTTGATCAGCGGGCGCCCGAACAGGAACCCGAAGATGAGCGCCGTGAAGAAGGCGCCTCCCGCGCGGAAGGTGATGTAGCGGAAGAGGTTGAAGATATCCCCGCCATCCGACAGACCGCTCAGCCAGAACAGCATCTACGCGCCCCCCTCGTCCGCCCGCGGGGCCGCATGACCCAGTTTCCGGATCGCGTCAACAATGCGGGAGACCCGGCTCCCTTTCGATCCCTTCACGAGCACCACGTCGCCCGCGTCGATGAGCGTATGGACCCGGCCCGCGAGCTCGTCCGCCGTCTCGCACCAGAGCCCGCGCCGCCTTTCGGGCAGCGCCTCCCACAGGTGCCGCATCCGCGGC
>JBGSPZ010000188.1:0-1698 GCA_041738375.1 Parerythrobacter sp.
GGCGGCGACCGCGCCCAGCGCCTCGACATTGAGCCGCAGGGCGACGGTGGGGAACATCGCGCGGAAGCCGCGCAACACCTGCGCGGTCGCTTCGCCCGGCACCATGACATCGACCACCAGCGAGACATCGCTTTCCAGCCCTGCGTGGAGATTGCGCGTCTTGGCAATCAACGCATCGAGATCGTCCGCCACGGCACGCGCTTCTGCCAGCAGGCCCTTGCCTGCCGCCGTCAGCTCCGGCTTGCGCGAACCTTCGCGCGCGAACAGCATCACGCCGAGTTGCGCCTCCATCTGCGCCACACCATAGCTGATGGCGGAGACTGCCCGCCCCATGCGCCGCGCGGCACCGCCGAAGCTGCCCTCCTCCACCACCGCGAGGAAGATGCGGAGCTGGTCGAGCGTCGGATCGCCGACCTTCACTGTTCGGATTTTCTGAACATCTTGGCCATTTTTATCGCAGTTATCAGGCGAGCGGGCAAGGCCTATCTCCGCCTCACACAGTCCCTCCAGCAGGAGAATTGCCATGATCGAACTGAGACCCTTCGACACCCTCGGCGCCGCCAACCACGGCTGGCTCGATGCCCACCACCACTTTTCCTTCGCCGGGTACCACGATCCGGCACGGGTCAACTGGGGCGCGCTGCGCGTGTGGAACGACGATATCATCGCCCCCAAGAGCGGTTTTCCGACCCATCCGCACAGCGACATGGAGATCATCACCTATGTCCGCACCGGCGCGATCACCCACCGCGACAGCATGGGTAACGAGGGCCGCACCGAAGCGGGCGACGTGCAGGTCATGAGCGCGGGCAACGGGGTGCAGCACTCCGAGTTCAACCTCGAGGACGAAGCGACCACGCTGTTCCAGATCTGGATCATCCCCGACGAGCGCGGGGGCGAGCCCGGCTGGGGCGCGCGCCAGTTTCCCAAAGGCGATCGCTCGGGCCGCTTCGTCCCGCTCGCCAGCAATGCGGCGAATGACGACGATGCACGCGAAGGCGCACTTCCGATCCGCACCGATGCCCGCGTGCTCGGCGCGACGGTGAAGGCGGGCGAGAGCGTGACCTACACTCCGCGCGATCCCTCGCGGCACCTCTATCTCGTCCCCGCGACGGGCAAGGTGCAGGTCGAAGGCATCGAGGCAAATGCGCGTGATGGTATCGCCATCACCCGGCAGGCGAGCGTGACCATCACCGCGATCGAAGACGCCGAACTGGTGCTCGTCGACGCAGCTTGATCTCCCCGGACCCGGCCACTTCCCCTTGAGGCCGGGTCCAACTACCGAGAATTCTGAAAGGTATTTCCCATGACCACCCGTACCGCAGACCCGCGCGTCCTCCCGCTCATCGTCGAGCGCTGGAGCCCGCGCAGCTTCGATGGCAGCGCGTTGCCGCAGGACGATTTCGAAGTGATCCTGCAGGCCGCCGGGCTTGCCCCGTCGGCCTACAACATCCAGCCATGGACCTTCCTCTATGCCCACCGCCGCGATGAAAACTGGGAGCGGTTCCTGGCGCTGCTGGTCGAATTCAACCAGTCGTGGGCCAAGGACGCCTCGGTGCTGCTGTTCGCCGTGTCGGACACGCTGGCACGCGGCGGCAGCGAGCCGCGTCCCAACCACAGCCACAGCTTCGATGCAGGCTCGGCCTGGGCGCTGCTGGCGTTGCAGGCGGCGCATATGGGCTATGCCGCGCACGGCAT
>JBGSPZ010000210.1:0-4094 GCA_041738375.1 Parerythrobacter sp.
AGCGGCGAAGGCGACAGCGCGCTCGATATCGATGCCTCCGCTCTCGACCGCGACCGCGACACGGGCGACGGCGAATGGGGTAGCGCAGGTGCCAGCGGCGCGTCGTTCGACGAGCTGCCCGATTTCGAAAACCGTTCGGGCGGGGGGCCAACACTGGCGGAATATTTGCTCGACCAGGTCGGGACGGCGGCGGGCGATGCGCGCGAGGCATTCCTCGCCCGCCATCTGATCGGGCTGCTCGACGAGGCGGGATATCTCGCCGCCGATCTGCGCGAGACTGCGGCCGAACTGGGCGTACTGCCGAGCGAACTCGAACGTGCGCTGCTGGTCGTCCAGTCGCTCGATCCAACCGGGGTGGGCGCGCGTTCGCTCGGCGAATGCCTCGCGTTGCAAGCGCAGGAAGCGGATCGCTACGATCCGTGCATGGCGCGACTGCTCGACAATCTCGAGCTGGTGGCGAAGGGCGAATTCGCCCGCCTGAGGCGGATGTGCGATGTCGACGACGAGGATTTTACCGAGATGCTCGCCGAATTGCGCAGCTACGACCCCAAGCCGGGTCTCAGGTTCGGTGGCAGCGCGGAAACATCGGTCGTGCCCGATGTGCTGCTGGCGGCGGCGGATGGCGGTGGGTGGGATATTCGCATCAACGAGGCCACACTGCCGCGGCTGGTGATCAACCGCGAGTACTACGTCGAACTGAAGGGCGGTTGCACCGACAAGGCAAGCAAGGCGTGGCTGGGCGAGAAGCTGGCCGATGCCAACTGGCTGATCAAGGCGCTCGACCAGCGGCAGAAAACGATCCTCAGGACCGCAGCCGAAATCGTGAAGAGACAGGACGGCTTCTTCCGCCGCGGCGTGTCGGAGCTGCGCCCGCTAACCTTACGCGAGGTGGCGGAGGAGATCGAGATGCACGAAAGCACCGTGAGCCGGGTGACCAGCAACAAATACCTGCATTGCGACCGCGGGACCTTCGAACTGAAGTATTTCTTCACCAGCGGCGTGGGGAGCGCAGATGGCGAAGGCGCATCGAGCGAGGCGGTGAAGGCGCGGATCAGGGCGCTGTGCGAGGCGGAAGATCCGAAGAAAATCCTGTCCGACGACACGCTGGTGGAGATGCTCAAGGCCGAAGGCTTCGACCTCGCCCGGCGAACGGTGGCTAAGTACCGCGAGGCGATCGGCATCGGTTCGAGCGTACAGCGGCGGCGGCAGAAGAAGCTGGCAGGACTGTAGATTTCCCGCGCAAAAGCGTGCTTGACCACGTGTTGCACAAGGGACTCACGCAAAAATCCGAATGCGCTTTACCTGCTGTTAACCTTTTTTCTTCAGACCTCGTGTGGTTAATGCCGGTCAACACCCGTGAACGGGGGGTTATCGGGGTTTGGGGCAAAAGGGGAAACCACCCATGCGCGTACTGCTGATCGAAGACGAGCCGACCACCGCGAAGGCGATCGAGCTCATGCTGACGACCGAGGGGTTCAACGTCTACTCGACCGATCTGGGCGAGGAAGGCCTCGATCTGGGCAAGCTGTATGATTACGATATCATCCTGCTCGACCTCAACCTGCCCGATATGCATGGCTACGACGTGCTCAAGAAGCTGCGCGTCGCCAAGGTGCAGACGCCGGTGTTGATCCTCTCCGGCATTGCCGAAATGGACTCCAAGATTCGCTCATTCGGCTTCGGTGCCGACGATTATGTGACCAAGCCGTTCCACCGCGAAGAACTGGTCGCCCGCATCCACGCCGTGGTGCGCCGCTCGAAGGGCCACAGCCAGTCGGTCATCCGCACCGGCAAGCTGGCGGTCAACCTTGATGCCAAGACCGTCGAGGTCGACGGTGCCCGCGTACACCTGACCGGCAAGGAATATGCGATGCTTGAGCTGCTCAGCTTGCGCAAGGGTACCACGCTGACCAAGGAAATGTTTCTCAACCACCTCTATGGCGGGATGGACGAACCCGAACTCAAGATCATCGACGTGTTCATCTGCAAGCTGCGCAAGAAGCTGAGCCACGCCTGCGGCGGCGAGAACTACATCGAAACCGTATGGGGCCGCGGCTACGTGCTGCGCGATCCCGACAGCCAGGCCGAAGCCGCCTGACGCCATACCTGCTCTTCCTGGATGGGGGATGCTCCCGGGGTGGAAACACCCCGGGCGCTTTTCATTGTCTTCGCGAGTGACCGCTGCGCTCAACCAACCCGGTTGAAGTAAGTCGTCTCCATCTTCGGCAGGTCGGTGCCCGGCCAGATTATGGTTTCGGTCATCGAGCGGCCGTCGGCAGCCACGGTGTAGACCCGGGTGGAAATCGGCGCACCGCCCCTGCCCAGCGTCATCACCAGCGTGTTCGCCTCCGGCTGGCGCAGGGAGACCGTGTCGATAAAGTCCATCGTCCCGCTGACCGCCACCGGGACGCCGTTCGCCGCAGCGACCGAATTGGCGTAGCGCATGACCCCGTCGGCGCCGGTCATTTCGACATGGGTCGCCCATTGCCGGTCCGGCGCGAGCACGAAGGCAATCGTCACCGCCTGCGGGCGTTCGTTTGCCGGGATCCGGCCGATATCGAGCGCCCAGCGCCCGACCAGCGGCGAGGGCGCTACTGCGACGTCCTGCACAGGCTGCTGCGGTTGGGTTTCGGTCGTCCCTGTGCCTGTGACGATCGAAAGCGCAAGTGTGGCCGCGGATATGGTGGTGAACATGGCGATCGTTCCTTTCGATAGTTGTCGCCCCATGGTGCGGGGCTGGTCCGGAGTTTCGGTCGAAAGCCCGCCTGCGGCCAGATCGATATTCTCGTCCCAGATTTTCCGCGCATCGACCTGCCGCGCGAGTTCGCGGCTGCTGCCTGCCCCCGTCTTACGGCGCGCTTCGCGCAAGCGCTCGTTGATCGCGCCCTCCGACCGCCCGAGCCGCGCGGCAATCGACTTTGCGGTATGCCCGTTCGCCAGCAGGCGAAGGATCTCCAGCTCGTTGTCGTTGAGAGCATTCAGCGCGCTGTCGGGGATTGTCGGGGTCGGCATGCTGCAAGCTCATCACATGCGGACAGGCCGGTCCAGCACGATTTTTTTGTGGCATCGGCCGATCTTCGTTCATCCGCCCGTCGGCCCGCAAGAGGGAAAACGCTTTCCGCTTGGCAATCAAAGCGGCCTGTGTGAATTCCACAATCTCACAACCGATTCCGCAGGCCGTAACCATGTCGATTCTCTCCGACTACTCGGCCCAGATCGGGCTCCTGCTCCTTCTCGGGACCTTCGTTGCCTTTGCCTTCGAGCGCCGCCCGCCGGTGGTCATCGCGATCGTCTCTGCAGCGGCGATGCTGGTGCTCGGCTATCTTTCGCCCAAGGAGATGCTCGGCACCTTTTCCAATTCCGCGCCGATCACCATCGCGGCGATGTTTATCCTGTCCGCCGCGCTGCTGCGCACCGGCGCGCTGGAGGAAGTGTCCGGCTGGGTCATCCGCCGCACCCTGCGCAAACCGCGCCTCGCGACCGCCGAAATCGGGCTCGGCACCGTCGCCGCATCAGCCTTCATGAACAACACGCCGGTGGTGATCGTGATGATCCCGATCGTCAAGCGGCTGGCGCGGGTACTCAAGATTGGCGCGACGCGGCTCCTGATCCCACTGTCTTACCTGACGATCCTCGGCGGCACGCTGACCCTGATCGGCACCTCGACCAACCTGCTGGTCGACGGCGTGGCGCAGGAAAGCGGCCAGGCGGCGTTCGGCATCTTCGAGATTACCGCTGTCGGTATGGTCACGCTTGCGGCGGGCCTCGCGGTCATGCTGCTCCTCGGGCCGCTGGTGCTACCCGATCGCGGGCCGAGACTGGACGACGAGGAGCGCGAGAGCGATCTCTATCTGACTCATCTGATCCTGCTGCCGACCAGCCGCTATGTCGGCCAGCGCCTGTCCGATACAAATTTCGCCCGCCGACCCGGCTTGCGGATCCAGGCGATCCAGCGCGGGAGCGAGCTGCAACGCAAGGATGTGCTGGAAGCGGTGCTGGTGGCCGGGGACCAGCTGGTCGTCGCGGCGAGTCCGGAGGAGATCGCCTCGCTGGCCGAAGCGCCCGATTTCCGCACCGGGCTGGTCGGCGTCGGC
>JBGSPZ010000216.1:0-6854 GCA_041738375.1 Parerythrobacter sp.
GGCACGCTGGACCCTGCGCGCCGACGCCAATCGCGGGCCGAATGTGCCCGTACTGGCCGCGCTGGCGATGATCCGCCGCTTTCGCGACGGCTGGGGACCGGAGCCCGGCGCGCATGTCTGCGCCGGGATGCTCGGGCTGCACGAGTTCGAGGCCGACATGGCGAAGCTCGGCATCTTCCACACGCTCGAGGAAGTCCACGGCTGCGCCAGCGAAGCTTTGACACCGCTCGCGAAGGCGGCCTAACTGCCTCGCATGATCGCTCGCACCCTTGCAGCCGCTGTGCTGCTCTTCACTTCCACTCCTGCGCTCGCCCAGAGCGAGCAGGAACAGCTCGATGCCCGCTATGACCGCGCGCTGGCGGCGGGGTACAAGGCGTTGATGCTGTGCAGTGCGCTTGCGAATGCACAAGCGAATGGAACCACCCGCACGCCCGAGAGTGTCGAGCAGTGGGAACTGACCGGAATCCAGCCGCCGCTCGATGCCATCGTGCCCGATCTCGAATACAAAATCTTCTACGATCCAGCCGGCGGGCAACTCCGCAGCGTGCATGTGACCTGGGCCGAAGGCGATGTGCAACCCAGGGTCGCGACCTACGAGGAAGGACGCGGCTGCAACGCGCAGCCGATGGGTTTCACGCAGCCGTGGGTCGTTGCGCCCGAGGATCCAATTTCTGACACCCGAAGCGAGGTTGGCGATCAGCCCGAACTCTTCCATCATTGGGGGAGCGAACGAGTTGGCCTATACCTTTCGCGCAAACTCTCGATGCCCTTCGTAAGCGCCTTTGGCGATAGCTACGGAAAGGGCACGCGAACGACCGCCGTGCTCGTCAAGCGCGGGGATGGCGTGGCCGAACAATATGCTGCTGGTTTCGATGCCTTCACCCCGCAACGGACATGGTCGGTGGCCAAGAGCATCGCCGCGACGCTGGTCGGCGCGGCGGTGCAACGCGGCGAGACCGAGGTCTATGCCTCGTCCTATCTTGGCGCAGGCGTCGACGATCCGCGTCGGCAGATCAGCATCGACAACGTCCTGCGCATGGCGTCGGGTCGCTATTCCGATACGCCGGGCAACCGGACCGATCCGCTGTATTGGGGCGGGGCGACGGTCGACGAAGTTGCACTCGACTGGCCGTTGATCCATCGCCCAGGTACCTCCTATCGCTATTCCAACAACGATACGCTGGCAGCGGTGCAGGCTATCGAAGGGACTTTCGCGGCGCATCCTCCCGCTGCGCTGTTCGAGGCGCTCGGGATGGCTCACTCCGTTGCCGAAACCGATTGGCAGGGGAACTACATCCTTTCCAGCCAGGTGTGGACCACCGCACGTGACCTGGCGACGTTCGGCCAGCTTTACCTCAACGATGGCAAGCTGCCCGATGGCACGCGCATCCTGCCCGAAGGCTGGGTCGAGTACGTTTCCACTCCCTCCGGTCCGCAGCCCGAGGGAGCGTTCGGCTATGGCGCAGGTTTCTGGTTGCTCAACAGGTCGGATGGCGTGCCGCCCGACACTTTCGCCGCCTTCGGCAATCGCGGGCAATATGTTGTGATCGTGCCCAGCCGGAAGGTGGTGATCGTGCGTCGCGGCGAGGACCCTGTCGGTGCCCGATTCGACATCGCGGCGTTCACGCGGGATGTCCTCGCGAGCCTCGACGAATGAAGGGACCGGCGGAACGATAGCCGATCGCTCCGGCAATTCTGCAATCGACTCAGTAAGTTGTAGCGTTCATAAAACAGGCTTTTTTCCTGAACATTCGCTGTCGCAGCAATTCAGCAAGGCGGCAGCGACTTGTCGCTAGAAAGGCATCGTAGTCGGGGCGAAGTGCCTTGGCCGAACGCAAGGAATGTCAGTCATGAAAACCCTGTCCAAAGCTCTTGCCGGGACCGTCGCCGCAGGTGCGATGGTGCTGGCTTCCGCAACCCCCGCCGTCGCTCGCGACCGTGATCGCGGCATCGATGCCGGCGACGTGATCGCCGGTGCGATCATCATCGGCGGGATCGCCGCGATCCTCTCATCGGGCAACAACCGCGACCGCAACGACTATCGCGGCGGCAGCTACAACGGCGGATACAACGGCGGCTATTACAACGACTACGACGATCCGCGCACTGCGGTGGAGCGCTGCGTCGCCGCGGTCGAGAACGACGCGCGCCGCGCCGGGTATCGCAACGCGAATGTCACCGAGATCCGCAATGTCGACAACAAGCGCCGCGGCTATGAGGTGAAGGGCCGCCTGGTGGTCGACGATACGCGCGGCTGGGGTTCGTACAACCGCCAGTACAACCGCTACGATCGTTATGACCGCTACGGCAATTACGATCGCGGCTACAACACCGACAGCGGTCGCTTCACCTGCGACTTCGAGCGCGGCCGGGTGGTCGATCTCGACTATAGCGGCATCCGCGGACTGCGCTGATCGCTAATGCCCTTCGGGTATCGCAACGGGAAAGGCGGTTCAGGACCAATAAATCCTGGGCCGCCTAGCCCTTGAATGGTCGAGGCGGGTTTCCGCTTCAGGACGGGGGATTGGATATGATCCGCATCAAACGAATTTCGGTCGGCGCTGCCCTGGCGGCGACTGTGTCGATGGCTACCAGCCCGGTGCTGGCTGCCGAAGTGCCGGTTCCGCATGGCCAGAGCCGCGTCGCACAGGCGAATGTCGCCCAGTGGGATGCCGACGGCACAAATGTCGAGCGGCACCGCCGCTGGCGCGATCGCGACCGGATCGACGGGGGCGACATCCTTGCCGGTGTGCTGATCCTCGGCGGCATCGCCGCGATTGCCAGCGCCGCGTCGGATGATAACGACCGCCGTGAGCGGGTGCCCGAAGACTACCGCTATCGGGAAGACGACTATCGCGCGAGCGAGAGCGGCCAGGGCATCGACCGGGCGGTCGACATGTGCCTGGCCGAAATCGAGCGCAACACGCGGGTCGAGGAGGTCGGCAATGTGGCACGCACCGCCGACGGCTGGATCGTTTCGGGCCGGCTCTATAATGGTGACAGCTTCGACTGCCGAATCGACCGGAACGGCCGCATCGCCGACGTTTCCTATGCGGGCGAACAGGCTTATTCGACGCAGGCCGACGACGGCCAGTGGAGCAACGAGGAGTATGCCGAAGCCCGCCGCCGGACCGAGCGGCCCGATTATGACGCTGGCGATGCGCAGCCCTCCTATCCCGGCGGGCCGGTCGAAGGCGATTATGAAGACGACGGTGGCTACGGCGGCTACTAGGATCGCTCAACCCTCGTCGATTTCCAGCCCCTTGCGCCCTTCACGATAGGAAGGGAGCGCGAGATTGTAGCGGATCGCGGCGCTGCGCAGGGCTAGCCCCGCCAGCGTCGCGACGCTCCACACCGCCCAGTCCGGCATTTCCGCGACACTCCCTGCCACGCATAGACTGGCCGAAAGCGCGGCGGCGGTGACATAGAGTTCGGGCCGCATGATTATCGACGGACGCCCCGCCACCACGTCACGGATGATCCCGCCGACGGTGCCGGTGATGATCCCCATCAGGATTGCCGGAACCGGTTGCACGCCATAACTCAGCGCCTTCGCGCTGCCGAGCACGGCATAGGCGGTTAGCCCGATCCCGTCGGCATAATCGAGCAGCTTGCCCTCCCACCAGCGCGTTGGCGTGATCCACGCGATCAGAGCGGTGCCCAGGCACACGGCGGCGATCCACGGGTCGGAGATCCAGAACACCGGCGCGTCGATCAGCAGGTCGCGCACCGTGCCGCCGCCGACCCCGGTGACCAGCGCGAAGAAGCCCATGGTGACGAAAGTCTGCCGCTCCTTCGCCGCGAGCAGTGCGCCTGACAGGGCGAAGATCGCCACCCCGATGATATCGAGCAGGTCGAGCACCGGGGTGAGAACGGTCTCAGGCATCGGCGACAACCCGGGCCTTACGGCGGCGGAACATCAGGATGCAGCCGATCAGTGCGCCGATCGTGCCGAGGAAGGCGAACAGGATCAGGATCGGATGCGACGTGTCCTCGCGGGTCTGCAAATCCATGATATGCAGGCCCCACATCACGTCGAAGGCGCGCCACCAGCGGGTGCGCACCGCCTCGATCTCGCCGGTGTCGCGTCCGATGTAGATATGCGCCCCATCCTCCAGCACGACCTGCCACACCGGCATGGGCTTGCGGAAGTCGAACGGAACCTCGTCGGCTTCGAACAGAGTGACGCTCGCGACCCGGTCGCCGCCCTTGATTTCCGACTCCGCGATATCGCGCGCGGCGAGCGCATCGAGCGGGGCAATCCGTTCGCCGGTGGCAAGGTCGTAGCGGCGGACCGAACCATCCATCATCTCGACCCGGCTGATCGCCCGGCCTCGCTGCATATAGGCGCGCATCTCGCGGATCGGGCCGGTGGTCGGCGCGGCGCTGCCGGACAGGCTGAGCGCCTGCTCCTTCGGCTCGACCCGCAGGTAGTTGCCGCGCACCTCCTCGATCGGCTTGGCGACCATGAACAAGCCGGTGACCAGCCACATCAGGATCGGGACGCCGACCAGCCATCCGAGCCAGATGTGCCACTTGGCGAAGCGCTGCATCCATTGGGTTCTTGCCATAGCGGCGCGACTAGCCGCCATGCAGGATGCGGGCAATCCCTCCGGCAGTGTCGATGCAATCGAAATCGCCCCACATCGGGCCCATCACCTGCATCCCGCACGGCAAGCCGTCGGTACTGCCAACGGGGACGACGGTTGATGGCAGGTCGGGAAAGGTCGCGATCCCGGCCCATGCAAGCGCGTCGGCAAAATCATGCTCGACTCCGTTGATCGCAATCTTGCGCTGTGCCAGCGGCGTGGCGTCGTGCGCGTAGGCGAGGAATGGCAGCGGCGGGGCAAGCACGAAGTCGTAGCTTTCGAACAGCCTGGCCCAGGCGTAGCGGTTGCGCGCTTGCGCATCGAGCAGCAAGTAGTAGTCGGCCACCAGCATCGGCTCGCCACCCGGTGCCGGCCGCCCGCGCGCCATGGCAACGTTGAGCAGGCGCAGGTAATTGGCGTGCTGCTCGGCAAGATCGGGCACGAGATCGCTCGCGCGGTCGACATTCGCGCCAGCAGCCTCCAGCGCCGAAATCGCACTCTCGATCGGCCCGAGTACTGCTTGATCGACCTCGCTCACCGGATGTTCGACCAGCGCGAGGTAGCGACTATCCTCGACCCTTTTGCCTTTGCGTTTCAACGGCAGCGATCCGGTCACTTCGAGCAGCATTGCGAGGTCTTCCGCGCTGCGTGCCAGCGGCCCCGTCACCGACAGCGGACCGTCGTGGACATCCCGCCCCCCTGCCATCGGATGCGCGTGACCCCGCCGCGAGACGAGGCCGAAGCTCGGTTTGTGGCCGAACACGCCGTTGAAATGCGCCGGGTTGCGGATCGAGCTGCCGATGTCGCTGCCATACTCGGCGGGCACCATCCCGCTCGCCAGCGCGACCGCAGACCCGCCGGATGAGCCGCCCGCGACACGCGAATGGTCGTGCGGGTTGTTGGTCCTGCCGTAGACCGGGTTGTTGCTCTGCAAATCGGCAAGGTCGGGCGGGACGTTGGTCTTGCCCACGATCACCGTCCCGGCGCGCTTGAGCCGTGTCACCACGGCGGAATCGCTCGCAGCAATATTGTCCTTGAATTCCAGATGACCGAAAGTGGTTGGCAGGCCGGCGACGTTGAAGCTCTCCTTGACCGTCATCGGCACCCCGAACAGCGGCTGGTCTGCCCGGATATCCAGCCCGTCCATCGCCTTCGCGATGTCGCGCGCACGGTCGAAATCGCGCACCACCACTGCGTTCAGCGGCCCGTCGAGCGCCTCGATCCGCGCGATCGCCGCATCGACAGCCTCAAGCGGTGACAGCGCCCCCTCGCGCACTTGTACGGCGACTTCGAGCGCGCCCGGCTCGTCGGTCAGTTTCGGATATGCCATGGTCCTCTCCCCTCGCGCGGCAGAGTGCCACGCGGCGGGCGGGAGGCAAGCTATTCCTGCGCGAAAATCATCGCATCGTCGGCAAAGGCCTTCATCTCGATCGCATTGCCGCTCGGGTCGCGGAAGAACATCGTCGCCTGCTCGCCGACCTGGCCCTCGAAACGGATATGTGGTTCGATCTGGAACGCCAGCCCCGCATCGGTCAGGCGCTTCGCCAGCGCTTTCCAGTCATCCATTTCGAGGATGATGCCGAAGTGCGGCACGGGCACGTCCTTGCCGTCAACCGGGTTGCTGGCGCGATCACCGCTGTCGGGGGCGAGGTGGGTGACGATCTGATGCCCGCGAAAGTCGAAGTCGATCCAGCAGTCGCTGTGCCGCCCTTCCGGGCATCCCATGATCTCGCCCCAGAAATGCCGTGCCTGGTCCAGATCGTGGACCGGGAAAGCGAGGTGGAACGGGCGAAGGGTCATGGTGCGTCCTTTCTGACGAGGCCGAGGGCGAGGCCGAAGCCGAGGATAGAAGCGGCCCCGTGGCCGATCAACGGAAAGGGGTAGGTGTTCATCAACGCTATGATGAAGAAGCCGAACAATGCGCCAGCCAGCGCAAAGCGCGCGGGCCGATCATGAGGGATGGCGAAAAGCATCAGCGCAAAGGAAGCCGCGAGCGCGAGCGCAAGGGCGAGCGCGACGACCGGCTGGATCGCAAAGGCGGTCTGGAACACCCGCTCAACGAATTCCTGCGGGGCCAGCTCGCCATTGATCGTTGCCACCAGCGCGGCGAAGAAGGCGACGATGCACACCATGGCGAGGCGCCAGTTGCCGGTCACATGATACAGTCCGACGGCTGCGAAGGTGATCGCGAAGGCGGTCCCGCCGTCCGGCTGGAGCAGGGCTGCGGCAAGTGCGGCAAGCAGGATCGCCGGTGCCCAGCGCGGC
>JBGSPZ010000275.1:0-15686 GCA_041738375.1 Parerythrobacter sp.
CGCGGCCTCACCCGCGACGCGGACCTTGTCACCCCATGGCTGACCGACTGGCGCGGGCGCTTTACCGGCAAAACGCTGGCGCTCGCGTCGCCCGCAACCACCGAGGAGGTTTCGGGGTTCGTCGCCCTGTGTGCCGAGCACCGGATCGCAATCGTGCCGCAAGGCGGAAACAGCGGGATGTCAGGCGGAGCGACGCCCGATTCCAGCGGCGACGCGGTGATCCTCTCCCTGCGCCGGATGGACCGCATCCGCTCGCTCGATGCCGAAGCGCGGATGGTGACCTGCGAGGCGGGGGTCATCCTGCAGGTGCTGCATGAAGCTGCGGAGAAAGAGCGGCTGCGCTTCCCGCTCACCCTGGGCGGCAAGGGTTCTGCCACCATCGGCGGGCTGATCTCGACCAATGCCGGCGGGACGCAGGTGCTCCGCCACGGAGCGATGCGCGCGCAGGTGCTGGGTCTCGAGGCCGTGCTGGCCGACGGGCAGGTGTTCAATGCGCTGGTTCCGCTCAAGAAAGACAATCGCGGTTTCGACCTCAAGCAGGTGCTGATCGGTTCGGAAGGCACTCTAGGTATTGTCACCGCGGCGACCTTGCGCTTGTTGCCCGAGATCGGGGGGCGCTGTGTGATCTGGGCCGGATTGGGGTCGATATCCGGCGCGCGCCAGCTGCTGGTCCATTGCGAACGGGTAGCCGGAGACAAACTCGAAGGCTTCGAGGTCATCCCGACACACAGCCTTGCCGCCGTGCTCGACCACCTGCCCGATGCCCGCTCGCCGCTTGGGGGCGTGCATGCGTGGCATGCGCTGATCGAGCTGGTCGCTGGCGCGGGCGAAGAGGGAAGGCTTGCCGACCTGGCCGAGAGCCTGCTCACCCAGCCGTTCGAGGCCGGGCTGGTCGAAGACGCGACGATTGCCGCCAATGAAGCGCAGGCCGAGCAATTCTGGCGATTGCGCGATTCGATTGCCCCGGCCGAGCGCGCGATCGGCCCGGCGATGCAGCACGATATCTCGGTTCCGGTCGAGCGCATGGCTCGTTTCGTCGAAACCGCCGTGCCGCAGGTCGAAGCCCGCTTTCCGGAGACACGGGCCATTGCCTTCGGTCATCTGGGCGATGGCAATGTCCATTTCCACGTGCTTGCGCCAGCGGGGGCCGTCCGCGGCTCATGGGAGGAATCCGAAGGCAAGCAAATCAGTGCCTTCGTTCACGATCTTGTGACTGAATGGGGTGGCTCGATCAGCGCCGAGCACGGCATCGGCCAGATGAAGGTGGCCGAACTCGGCCGCCTGGGTGACCCCGTCGCGCTGGCAATGATGCGCAGCGTCAAACAGGCACTCGATCCGCTGGGCATACTCAATCCGGGCAAGCTCGTGCCGCTTGCGCCAGAGGCCGCCAGCCCCTAAAGCGCGCGCTTCACGCGCCGGGGGGCCGCCGCCTCCCCAAGCAACGATATCCATCTGTGACCCGGAGAGTTTCCATGGCCAGCGCGCCGCAACCTACCCTGCCCCTGTTTTACCAGGACCTCATGCCGCTCAACAGCCGCGATCACCTCGGCTGGAAAAGCAAGTCGATGGATTCGGCCTCTTGGCTCATCGGCCAGCACGCGATCCCTCTCACGGTCGACGAGTTCGTACAGGCGCAGCGCCATTTCCCGATCGTGTTTTCTGCCGGTGACAACCCGCTCCCGCTGGCGCTCATGGGGCTCAACGAAGGCGTCAACACCTTCGTCGACGATGCCGGCAAGGTGACCGAGCCGGTCTATCTGCCCGCCTATATTCGCCGCTATCCGTTCATGCTCGCGAAGCTGGCACCCGATGCCGAAGACCTCTCGCTGTGCTTCGACCCGACTGCTGGCCTAGTCGGCGAGTTCGATGAAGGTCAGTCCCTGTTCGACGGCGACAAGCCGAGCGAACAGACCCAGGGAATTCTCAAGTTCTGCGAGGATTTCGAGCAAGCAGGCCAGCGGACCAAACTGTTCGTCGAAGAGCTCAAGGCACAGGATCTCCTGATGGACGGCGAGATCGCGATCACCACCAACGACAAGCCGGAGCAGCCCTTCGTCTATCGCGGTTTCCGCATGGTCGATCAGGAAAAGCTGCGCCAGTTGCGCGGGGACCAACTGCGCAAATGGAACGAGAACGGCATGCTGCCGCTGATCCATGCGCACATCTTCTCGCTCGATCTGATGCGCAATATCTTCGCCCGGCAGCAGAGTCAGGGCAAAGGGCCGCAGCTCACAACGGTAAACTGATCCGGCGACAAATCGATACAAAATTGGACCGGAAAGAAGGCTTGAACGGGTCTGATCCGGTCCCCATATTCGAGAAGTCCGGGTGGCTCCCCCCCTCATGCCGCCCGGATGAGTGCACTTCGGTGCACCCTCCCTGAACCTTGGCCGCCTCGTGCAAACCTGCACGAGGCGGTTCTTTATCTGGCGTGGACCGGCCTACTCGGCAGCAAGCGGCATGTCGCGAAAACGGCCGAGCGTTGCGACTTCCCCAGCGAGCACACGGACCAGCCGTGACAATGCCGCGGCGACCTCGCCGAGCCCTTCGGTCGTATCGAGAAAATCGTCGCACAGGTAGAGACTGCGGCAGACTTCGATCTGGATCGCATGGACGCCTGTGCGTAGATTGGCGTGGCGATCGAGCACATAGCCTCCGGCGTAAGGACGATTGTGTGCAACCATGGCACCATTCTGCGCAAGCTCACGCAAGGTGCAGGCGACCAGCCGGTCGTCGGCGGATGCGCCGAAGCGATCCCCGATGACGAATGCCGCAACCCGGTCCCGCGGGTGCGCCGGTTTGAGCGGCGGCATGGAATGCAAGTCCAACAGCAAGGCGGCTCCCCACCGTCTGCGGGCGGACTCGAGCGCCCCTTCCAGCGCGCGATGATAGGGCAAGTGAACCTGACCGATCCGCGCGTCGAGCTCCGAACCCGACATCGGGCCGCTCCAGATCTCGCCGAGACCCGGCAACCGCCGCGGGACGAGGCCGAGCCCGCTGCGGGCCCGCTGGTTGGACTTGGGCGAGGCCGATCCCGAGGGTGCGCCTTCGGCAACCATCGTCCAGTCGACATCGTCATGGGCGCGATTGAGATCGATCAGGGCACGCGGAGCATGCGAAACCAGCAATCCCGCGCCGGTCTGCCGCGCCACCTCGGCGGCAATCCGGTCGACGAAACGATCTTCCAGCCTTAGCGCCGACCACTCGGGCCGGCGCATCCGCTTCCACAGTCCATCGGGGTACGATCGCCCCGCATGGGGAACTGCCAGGATGACGGGAACCGGCAGCTCAACCGACAAGGTCAGGCTGTAAGCCGGCTTGCGCGTGCCCGGGATGTTGCCCCCCCGATGCGAAACCGAATCGCCGCTGTTTTGTGCCGTCCCGGTCATTCCTCCGCTTGCTGCCTTGCGCAGCGCCTTGTGTCAAAGCAGGGCGAATGTGACGAAGCGAAAGATTTCTTAAGCCGAACGGTCTATCGGGGCGGAATGACGGATACCAACAAACTGCGAATCCTGCTCGCGGAAGACGAGGAAGCGATGCGCACCTATCTTGCGCGCGCGCTGGAAAATGCGGGCTACGAGGTCGTCGCGGTGGATCGCGGCACTGAAGCGCTGCCCCGACTCGAGGCCGAGCGTTTCGACCTGCTGCTATCGGATATCGTGATGCCCGAAATGGACGGTATCGAGCTCGCCCAACGGTGCGCCGAGATCAGTCCGCACACAAAGGTCATGTTCATCACCGGCTTTGCCGCGGTAACCCTCAAGGCGAGCCGCGAACAGCCGCAGGCCAAGGTGCTCTCGAAGCCGTTCCACTTGCGCGATCTGGTGCTCGAGGTCGAACGCGTCTTTGCAGGCGAGGCTGCCGCCTCGCTTTAGGATCATTCACCCCTTGCGCGCCTGATAGCCTCTCGCTAAAGGGCGCGCCTGCCCCGGCCTCGGCCGCGCGGCAATGCCGATGGTGTGGGCGTATAGCTCAGTGGTAGAGCACTATGTTGACATCGTAGGGGTCGGAAGTTCAATCCTTCCTACGCCCACCATCGCTTGGAAAAGCCCGCCCGAAAGGCGGGCTTTTTCGCAGGCGGCCGTGCGCACCCCAAGCATTTGCCCGGTTGCCAAGCCAACCTCTCGCGCATAGATCGCAAGCTGTTCCGGCGCAGCATGCGTGTGGATCGTTTAGGGGGTTTGATGCACAAGATTGCTCTCGTTGTCGGGATGCTGGCGCTAACTGCTGCGCCGGTTTCGGCCCAGATCAGCTACGGCGAATCGGTCCCGGTCCAGCTCGAGGCCATCGAGGATCTGGACGCGTGCACGCTGGGCATGGTCGCCAATGTCGGGCCGGACAGCAGCGCAATGGTTCGCACCGGCCCCGACAGCGAATATGATACGATCGACTATCTGGCCGACGGCGATCTGGTCTGGGTCTGCCAGTCGGAAGGTGATCACTATGGCATTGTTTACTCGTCCGATCCTGAAGTCGATTGCGAAGTCTCATCGCCGGTCGAAGTGACGGTCAACTATAGCGGCCCGTGCGATACCGGCTGGGTGATGTCGGACTGGATCGAAATCATCGCAGGCTGACGCCCTGGATCCGGACCGGCGACGGGCCCGCAAGTTCAGACCGCTGCACGCGGCTCCCTTGCGCGACCGCCCTCCTCTGCTAAAGCCCGCGCAACCATTTTCCCCGCGAGAGGCAACAGGCAGTCATGCAGAAAATTCAGGTCAAGAACCCGGTCGTCGAGCTCGATGGCGACGAGATGACCCGCATCATCTGGCAATGGATCCGCGAACAGCTGATCCTGCCCTATCTGGACATCGACCTGAAATACTACGACCTCTCGGTCGAGAAGCGCGACGAGACCGAAGACCGGATCACGGTCGATGCCGCCAATGCGATCAAGCAATACGGCGTCGGCGTGAAATGCGCCACGATCACGCCGGACGAACAGCGGGTCGAGGAATTCAGCCTCAAGAAGATGTGGAAGAGCCCCAACGGCACCATCCGCAACATCCTCGGCGGCGTCGTATTCCGTGAACCGATCGTGATCGAGAACGTGCCTCGGCTCGTGCCCGGCTGGACCGACCCGATCGTGGTCGGCCGCCATGCCTTCGGCGACCAGTACAAGGCCACCGACACGCTGATTCCCGGCCCCGGCAGGCTGCGGCTGGTGTTCGATGGCGAGGACGGCACCAAGATCGACCTCGACGTGTTCGACTTCCCCAGCGCGGGCGTCGCCATGGCGATGTATAACCTCGACGATTCGATCCGCGACTTCGCCCGCGCCAGCTTCAACTATGGCCTCAACCTCGGCTGGCCGGTCTACCTCAGCACCAAGAACACCATCCTCAAGGCCTATGATGGCCGCTTCAAGGACCTGTTCCAGGAAGTGTTCGACAACGAAGGCTTCGCCGAGCAGTTCAAGGCCAAGGGCATGGTCTACGAACACCGCCTGATCGACGACATGGTCGCCTCCGCGCTCAAGTGGTCGGGCAAGTTCGTCTGGGCGTGCAAGAACTACGACGGCGACGTGCAGTCGGACACCGTGGCGCAGGGGTTCGGCTCGCTCGGCCTGATGACCTCCGTGTTGCTCAGCCCCGATGGCAAGACTGTCGAAGCCGAAGCCGCGCACGGCACCGTGACCCGCCACTATCGCCAGCACCAGCAAGGCAAGGCAACCAGCACCAACCCGATCGCCAGCATCTTCGCCTGGACCCGCGGCCTGATGTATCGCGGCAAGTTCGACGGTACACCCGAAGTGGTGAAATTCGCCGAAACGCTCGAACGCGTCTGCATCGAAACGGTCGAAAAGGGTCACATGACCAAGGATCTCGCCCTATTGATCGGCCCCGAACAGAGCTGGATGACCACCGAACAGTTCTTCGAGGCGATCGTGCAGAACCTCGAGAAGGAAATGGCCAACTGGGCGTGAAACCCTTTCCCCGTCTCGCCGTTGCAATCCATGTAACGACGGAACGGGACTAGGGCATTGGCAAAAACCTCCCAGAGGCGTCCGCTGCGCAAGGCGGCGGAGAAGGTCGGCAAGCGCCGGCTCGAAGTGCGCAACGCGATGATGAAGGACGTGCGCGGGATTTCCGCGCTTGTCAGGCGTGCCTACACCGAGCTTCCTCCCTACACCCAGGGTGAAATCCGCGGGCAGATCAACAACTTCCCCGAAGGCTGCTTCGTCGCGCTGCTCGACGAGGAAGTGGTCGGCTATTGCGCGTCGATGCAGCTGCCCGGGCCGGTGGTGTTCGTCGACCACGACTGGGACGAGATTTCGGGCAACGGCTATGGCAGCCGCCACGATCCGACCGGCGACTGGCTCTATGGCTACGAGATGTGCGTCGATCCCAAAGTGCGCGGCGTGCGGATCGGGCGGCGGCTGTATGAAGAGCGCCGCGCTCTCGCCGAGGAACGCGACCTGACCGGGATCGTGTTCGGCGGAAGGATGCCCAACTACCGCCGGTTCCGGCGCCGGGTCGAGGGGCCCCAGGATTATCTCGATCAGGTGCTCGCGGGCAAAATCCACGACCCCGTGCTGCGATTCCAGCTGGCCAACGGTTTCGAGCCGGACCGCATCCTCGAAGGCTATTTGCCGGAAGACAAGGCCTCCGCCGGTAACGCGGTGATGATGGTCTGGCGCAATCCCTATGTCGAGCGCGACCAGCCGGTGAAGAAGCGCCTGCCGCGCGGGGTCGAAGCGGTCCGTGTCGCCACCTGTCAGCTGCAAGCGCGTGCGGTGAAGGACTACGAGGAATTCCTCGCTGCGGTGCGCTATTTCGTCGATGTCGCAAGCGATTACGAAGCGGACTTCATCGTCTTTCCAGAGCTCTTCACACTCATGCTGCTGAGCTACGAGGAGAAGGAACTCTCCCCAGTCGAGGCGATCGAGCGGCTTTCGGAATACACTCCGCGCCTGAAGGCCGATGTTTCCGATATGGCGATGCGGTTCAATATCAACATCATCGCGGGCAGCCATCCGACCCGGATGGAGGATGGAGACATCCACAACGTCGCCTATGTCTGCTTGCGCGACGGTTCGGTACACGAGCAGGAAAAAATCCACCCCACCCCGAACGAGCGGTACTGGTGGAACATCAAGGGCGGCGACACGATCGACGTGATCCAGACCGATTGCGGCCCGATCGGGGTGCAGATCTGTTACGACTGCGAGTTCCCTGAGCTTTCCCGCCGCCTGGCCGACGAAGGCGCACGAGTTATCTTTGTGCCGTTCTGCACCGACAGCCGGCAAGGCTATCTGCGCGTTCGCTATTGCGCCCAGGCGCGCGCGATCGAGAACCAGTGCTTTGTGGTGATGAGCGGCAATGTCGGCAACCTGCCCAATGTCGGCAATATGAATATCCAGTACGCCCAGAGCTGCATCCTCACGCCCTGCGACTTCCCCTTCGCGCGCGATGGAATCGCCGCAGAGGCAAGCGAGAACGTCGAAACGCTGACGATTAGCGACATCAATCTTGCGGACTTGCAATGGGCGCGCGCCGAGGGGACGGTGCGCAATCTCGCCTACCGCCGGTTCGACCTGTACCGAATCGAGTGGGATGAGGCGGGCGACCACCCCGGCAAGCCCCGCCCGCGCCGAAAGCCACTCGGCGGACCGGGCGGCGGGGGCGGATAGTTGCTCTAACCCGGGTGACAGCGCCAGACGGGCGCTCTAACGTTTTCCCATGGCTGCCGAACTCGACACCTCCTCGATGAGTGATGCGCTGGTGATCCTTGGCGCGGCGGGGATCGTGATTCCGGTGTTTGCGCGGTTCCGGATCACTCCGGTCATCGGATTCATCCTGATCGGGATCGCGGTCGGGCCGTTCGGCCTGGGCAAGCTGGTCTATGACCGTCCCTGGCTCAACTACGTGACGATCACCGACCCCGAAGCGCTCACCATATATGCCGAGTTCGGGATCATTCTGCTCTTGTTCGGCATCGGGCTTGAGCTCTCCTTCAAGCGCCTGTGGCAGATGCGGCGGCTGGTGTTCGGGCTCGGTGCGGCCGAATTGATGATCATCGGCACTATCGCTGCGGTGGTGCTGTCGATGATGGGGCAATACTGGACCGGCGCGCTGGCGCTGGGCTTCGCGCTTGCCTTCTCCTCCACCGCCATCGTGTTGCCGATCTCGGGCACTTCTTCGCCGGTCGGGCGTGCCGCCCTCTCGATGCTGTTGTTCGAGGATATCATGATCGTCCCGATCATCTTCATCCTCGGCGCAATGGCCCCCAACGCGCAGGCAGAAGGTTGGGAAGGCATGCTCGATACGCTGTGGATGGGCGGGCTGGTGATCCTCGCGATGATGGTGCTCGGCCGGCTTTTGCTGCCCTACCTCTTCGCCCAGGCCGCCCGGACCAAGAGCCCAGAGCTGTTCCTCGCGGCCTCCATGCTGGTCGTGATCGCGTCCAGCCTTGCCACATCGGTGGTCGGTCTCTCGCCGATCGTCGGCGCTCTGATCGCCGGCCTGTTGATTGCCGAGACCGAATATCACGGCGAAGTCGAAGCGATCATGGAGCCGTTCAAAGGCCTTGCGCTGGGCGTGTTCCTGATCACCGTGGGCATGAGCATCGATTTGCTTACCATCTGGGATAATCTCTGGTCGATCCTCGGCGCTGTCGTGCTGGTGCTGGTGTTCAAGGCAGTGGTCACCGGAGTGCTCCTGCGGCTGATGGGCGCGCGGCGCAGCACGGCGGCAGAAACCGGGATCCTGATGGCCAGTCCGTCCGAAACCACTCTGATCGTTATCGCAGCCGCCAGCGCAGCCTTGCTGATCCAACCCGGCACTGCGCAGTTCTGGCAGATCGTTACCGCCATCGGGCTGACGGTCACCCCGATGCTGGCCCTGCTGGGTCGCCATATCGCGCGGCGGGTCGAGCCTGCCCCGGAAATCACCACGCCCGACGACAGCGAGCAACCGGTTATCATTGTCGGCGCAGGACGCGTCGGACGTTTGGTCTCCGACATGCTTGCGACGCATGGCAAACCCTACATTGCGATCGATTCCGACAGCGACCAGATCGAGACCGCACGCCGCCTGGGCTATCGCGCGACCTTTGCCGATGCGGCCCGCGCCGACGCGATGACCCGGATGGGGGTCGAGCGTTCGCCCGCGGTGGTGCTGACGATGGACGAGCCGGTTCTGGCTGAGCGTTTGACCCGCAAGCTGCGCAAGCTTCACCCGAACCTGCTGATCGTGGCCCGTGCCCGCGACACCGAGCACGCGGCGGAACTCTATCGTGCCGGGGCCAGCCACGCGGTTCCCGAAACGCTCGAAAGCTCGCTCCAGCTATCCGAAGCGGTGCTGGTCGATATCGGCGTAGCGATGGGTCCGGTGATCGCATCGATCCACGAAAAGCGCGACGAGTACCGCGCGCAGATCGAGCGGGAGGGCGCGCTCGACTACAAGCCGAAGCTGCGGACGAGCACGGTCGAAGCGGGCTAAATCAGGTCCCTGCCGCAGCGAGTGCCGTACGCACTGCATCGACCGCTTCAGACGCCTTCGATCCGTCCGGACCCCCGCCCTGCGCCATGTCAGGACGGCCGCCGCCGCCCTTTCCGCCAAGCGTCTCGACTCCTGCGCGAACCAATTCCACTGCACTAAACCGGTCTATGAGATCGTCTGTGACCGCGACCGCGATTGCCGCGCGGCCTTCATTGACGGCAACGGCGACAGCCACACCTGACCCGAGCCGCTGCTTGGAGCCATCGAGGAGGCCGCGCAGTTCCTTCGCATCAAGGCCGTCGTAAACATGACCGGAGAAGCTAACTCCGACGACAGTCTCGTCCGACGGAGCACTGGCGGTTCCACCGTCACCACCAAGCGCGAGCGCTTTCTTCGCCTCCGCCAGTTCGCGTTCGAGACGCCTGCGATCCTCGACCAGCGCGGCGACGCGCGCCTCGACCTCGTCAGGCGAAGCCTTGATCGTCGCGGCAACCGACTTGAGCGCATCTTCGCGCGCGACCAGCCACTGGCGCGCCGCTTCGCCGGTCAGCGCTTCGATCCGCCGGACGCCCGACGAGACCGCGCTTTCCGACACAATGCGGAACACGCCAATATCGCCCGTCGCGCGCACGTGCGTGCCGCCGCACAGCTCGACCGAATAGTTGCGCGCACCTTCCGCCTTGCGGCCCATCGAAAGCACGCGCACCTCGTCGCCGTATTTCTCGCCGAACAAGGCAAGCGCACCCGCCTCCACCGCGTCATCGGGGCTCATTAGCCGGGTGCTGACGGCTTCATTGGCGCGGATTTCGGCATTAACTTCGGCCTCGATCGCCGCGATATCATCATCCGACAAAGGCTTGGGATGCGAGAAGTCGAAGCGGAATCGGTCTTCCGCCACCAGCGAGCCTTTTTGCGTCACGTGTCCGCCCAGGCGATTGCGCAGGGCTGCGTGCACCAGATGGGTTGCCGAGTGATTTGCACGGATGCGGTCGCGCCGCTCGACATCGACAGCAAGATGCACGACGTCGCCAGTACGGATCGTTCCGCTTTCGACCTTTGCCTTGTGCGCATGCAGGCGGCCAAGCGGCTTGCCCGTGTCGGTGACCACAATCTGCAAGCCATCCGGTGCGGTGATCGAGCCTACATCACCCGTCTGTCCGCCGCTCTCGCCGTAAAACGGAGTCTGGTTGGTCAGAACCACAACTTCATCACCAGCTGAGCCGCTTTCGACTTCGGCTCCGTCGCGCACCAGCGCGATGACCCGGCCTTCGCCGTTGGTCGCGGTGTAGCCGGTAAACTCGGTGCTGCCTTCGCGCTCGGCGATATCGAACCAGACTTCGTCCGATGCCGCGTCGCCCGAACCCTTCCACGCAGCGCGTGCCGCCGCCTTCTGCCGTGCCATCGCGACGTCGAAACCGGCCCGGTCGACCCCGATGCTGCGGGCGCGCAATGCGTCCTCGGTCAGGTCGTAGGGGAATCCGTAGGTGTCGTAGAGCTTGAATACGGTTTCGCCGTCGAGTTCGGACCCTGTAGCCATTCCGGCAGTGGCGTCGTCGAGCAGGCGCAGACCCTTCTCCAGCGTGCGGCGGAACTGGGTTTCCTCGCGCTCGAGCACTTCCTCGATCAGCGCCTGTCCGCGCTGCAGTTCGGGATAGGCCTGACCCATCTCCGAGACCAGTTCCGGCACCAGCCGGTGCATCAGCGGTTCCTTCGCCCCGAGCAGATGGGCGTGGCGCATTGCGCGGCGCATGATGCGGCGCAGGACGTAGCCACGGCCCTCGTTGGACGGCAGAACGCCATCGGCCAGCAGGAAACTGGTCGAACGCAGGTGATCGGCAATGACGCGGTGGCTGGCCTGATGCTCGCCCTGCGCCTTCACACCGGTCAGGCTCTCCGAGGCTTCGATCAGAGCGCGGAAGGTATCGGTATCGTAGTTGTCGTGCACGCCCTGCATCACCGCCGCGATGCGTTCGAGCCCCATCCCGGTGTCGATCGACGGCTTGGGCAGGCTGGTGCGCGAGCCGTCCGCCGCCTGCTCGAACTGCATGAACACAAGGTTCCAGATTTCGATAAAGCGGTCACCGTCCTCGTCCGGGCTGCCCGGAGGGCCGCCGGGGATGTGATCGCCGTGATCGTAGAAAATCTCGCTGCACGGCCCGCACGGGCCGGTATCGCCCATCGACCAGAAATTGTCGCTGGTGGCGATGCGGATGATGCGATCTTCGGGCAGGCCTGCGATCTTGCGCCACAGCTCGAACGCCTCGTCGTCGGTGTGATAGACGGTGGTCGTGAGCTTGTCCGGCGCCAGTCCCCACTCCTTCGTCAGCAGGGTCCAGGCGTGGAGGATCGCCTGTTCCTTGAAATAGTCGCCGAACGAGAAGTTGCCGAGCATCTCGAAGAAGGTGTGATGCCGGGCGGTATAGCCGACATTGTCCAGATCGTTGTGCTTCCCGCCTGCACGAACGCACTTCTGACTGCTCGCGGCGCGCGGGGAAGGCGCAGTTTCCAGCCCGGTGAAGACGTTCTTGAACGGCACCATGCCGGCATTGACGAACATTAGCGTCGGGTCGTTGTACGGCACCAGCGGCGCGCTCTGCACGACGCGGTGGTCGGCAGAGGCGAAAAAGTCCAGAAACGAGCGGCGGATATCGTTGGTCGACTGCATAGCGGGCAGGTAAGGCCTGTGGGGCCGTGCGACAAGCCGATTAACGTGCGGGCCGGTGCCTGGCTTCGATCAGCCTGAGCTGGCCTTGGCTGTGACAATCCATGCTGCTGCCCGCATTGCGATGATTCCGCCCTCCTCCTTGCCGCGCAGATACCGGCCGAGGTTGCCGACAAAGCGGGCCTTCTCTTCGGGAGCAAGCCCGGCCGCAGCCCTAGCGGCCGGGCCGATCGACTGGAAATAGTCGAGTGCATCGCCAAGCGCGTCCTCGCCCGTTCCCGCCACGAATGCATAGTCGATCGGCTCGAATGCGATCTCCGACCAACCCGCATCGGACAGGATGCCCCGGACATGCGCTTCGTCGGCAAACGCAAATGGACCGGGTGCGAAGCGATTTGGCTCTACGAACGACCCGGCGGGAAGGCACCCGACCACACGCTCGGCCCAGGCATTCTCTTTGAAGCTGCGAAAGCAGGAGAAGACCAATCGCGCGTCCTGGGCTGCGATGCTCGCGAGATGGGTGAAGGCCTCCACCGGCTGCTCGAAAAACATTACGCCGTGGCGCGACATGATGAGGTCAGGCGCGAAGCCAGGTCGCGACCAATCCGCCGCATCGCCCAGCTCGAAATCCAAGTTGGGCAGATAGCCGGCGCGCTCGCGCGAGACCTCGATCAGTTCCGGACTGATGTCGATACCGACGACCTCGGCGGTCGAGTGCCCCCGCGCCATCGCCATGGACAACTCCCCGGCGCCACATCCGACATCGAGCGCCTTGCGCACAGCGCGCGCGCTCGCCTTGCCGAGGAGCTGGTCGGTAAGACCGCCGAAACTGCGATCGGTCCGGCGCCATTCGTGCGCCCAGCTACGGCCGACGCGGCCTTCCCAGTCGAGTTTGGTCGTCATCGCCCTACCCCTGCCACCAGACTTCGGCCTGCCGCAATGTGATGCGGCAGGTCGCCATCTTGCCGCGAAATGTCGCGGCCGGATAGCGATTTCTGCAATTCGGGAGTGCCAGGACACGACGCAAGCGGTGCTCGTTGCAACAGCCCGGCATGACGGACGGCGCAACAAGAAAAACCGGCGCGGATCCTGGGGTGGATGCTCGCGCCGGTTTCCCGTTCTTCCGGGCCGACTTTGGACGGATGGCCCGCTTGAAGAGAGTACGATCAGTCCTCCGCGTCAGGGCCTGTCATCATCTCTTCGGCGACCTGGTCGGTGCGGCCGCGAATAGCGGCTTCCAACCGGTCGCACATCTCGGAATTTTCCTTGAGGAAAGTCTTGGCATTCTCGCGGCCCTGCCCGATTCGAACGCTGTCGTAGGAGAACCACGAGCCCGACTTCTCGACCAGCCCGGCCTTGACGCCGAGGTCGAGGATTTCGCCGATCTTCGAAATGCCTTCTCCGTACATGATGTCGAATTCGACCTGCTTGAACGGCGGTGCAACCTTGTTCTTCACCACTTTCACGCGGGTGGTGTTGCCGATGATCTCGTCGCGATCCTTGATCTGGCCGGTGCGGCGGATATCAAGCCGGACCGAGGCATAGAACTTGAGCGCGTTGCCGCCGGTAGTGGTTTCCGGATTGCCGTACATCACCCCGATCTTCATGCGCAGCTGGTTGATGAAAATCACCATGCATTTGGAGCGGTTGATCGAGCCGGTCAGCTTGCGCAGCGACTGGCTCATCAGGCGGGCCTGGAGGCCGACGTGGCTGTCACCCATCTCGCCCTCGATTTCCGCCCGCGGGACCAGCGCCGCGACCGAGTCGACCACCAGCACGTCGATCGCGTTCGAGCGCACCAGCGTGTCGGTGATTTCGAGCGCCTGCTCGCCGGTATCGGGCTGCGAAATAATCAGCTCGTCGATATCGACGCCCAGCTTCTTGGCATAGGCCGGATCGAGCGCATGCTCGGCATCGACGAAAGCCGCCGTGCCGCCATTCTTCTGCGCTTCGGCGATGACATGCAGCGCCAGCGTGGTCTTGCCCGAACTTTCCGGCCCGTAAACCTCGATCACGCGGCCTTTGGGCAGGCCGCCGACACCCAGCGCAATGTCGAGACCGAGCGAACCGGTCGAAATCGTTTCGACCTCCATCGCTTCTTTCTGGCCCAGCTTCATCGCCGATCCCTTGCCGAAGGCACGGTCGATCTGGGCGAGCGCCGCTTCGAGCGCCTTCTGACGGTCCACGTTCGTTTCCTTACCTTCTACCAGCTTGAGACTTGCTGCCATGACATGGCCTCCATCAGTTGCCTAGGGCTCGTGCCCGACTCTTCAACTGTTGGGGTATGTATCGGGTTTGTTCTCATAGAACAAGTGGGGAACGAATTTTTTTCTAGGCAGCCCGATCTGGCCCGGGAATTGCCCCTATTTGTCGGTTTCACGAAGCTGGGCAGATTTGATCTGCCAGTCGAACAACCGCGTCTCCCCCGGCTTTACGTCGAGTTCGATGACATTCTCGCCATCCTTCAGCCGCGGCTTGACCCGCCCGGTGCGGTATTCCCACTCCCCGGAGTATCCGAGCGATACACGCACCTTGGCGGCGCGGCTGTTGGCGTTGGTCAGCTTGATCCGCATCGCCGCCCATTCGCCGCGCTCGAGTTTGCGCGCTTCCCCCTCGGCCCTGAGAGCGCAGTTCGCCCGCACCATCTGGCTCTGGGCCAGCGGGATCTCGACATCCTGCCCCACCGCATAGTCGCGCAAAGTCTCTTCCGAGATCAGCAGCGGCCCGAACGAGCTCGGGTCGAAGATGGTGATACCGCCATTGGGCAGCGCTGCGCCGAGGCCGTGTTTCTCGTCGTTCACCGTTTCGAGCTGGAGCGAAGTCTCGGAGCCCTCGACCTCACCCCAGTCGGCATACCAGTCACCGGTGTAGCATTCGGCGAGATAGACGAATTCGCCCTCCACCCGCTTCTTGTCGAGGAAGGCAACCTGCTTCATGCCCTTGGCGGCGACGGTCACCGGTTCGGGGATGCGATAGAGTTTGAGGTCGCCCAGTTCCTCCTCGCCCGCCATCATCGCAAGCGGTGCTTCCTCCATCACTTCCTGCCTGCGCATGGCGGTCACCATGATGCTTCTGTCCATCATTCCCGCCATCATCGGCGCAGCAGGTAGCGGTACGCCATAACCGTCATCGAAATAGGGGATCGGCGACCCTGCCGCCGTGCTGCCGATCGGATAGCAGGCGAGCTGCAAGCCGCGCCCTTCCGGCGCATCGGCCAGTCCCTCGAGATCGCTGGTGACGTTGAGCGTGCCCGCGACCGCCATCAGTTCCGCATCCACAAACGACTGTCCATTATCATTGAGGATGGTCAGCCAGCTCATCAGGTCGAAATAGGTCTTGCCCTTGGCCCCGCCCTCTCCCAGCCGTGCGACATAATGCGCCTGCCAGTCGAAGCCCCAGGCGAGATAGGTCAGCGTAACGGTATAGGTCCCGCCGCGCGCATCGCTTGTGTCGATCGAGAACACCGGCTGGGCGGAGAGCCCCTTGGGCACGCGGTCGAACTGGAGGCCCTCGGGCAGGCCGGAGCAGCGCACCGCCTCGAAGCCCTCACCGGTCTGCAGCACGATCCCGCCGTCGGCGCG
>JBGSPZ010000292.1:0-1638 GCA_041738375.1 Parerythrobacter sp.
TGTTCTGCGCGGGGGCCTATGGCGCCAGCGCCTCCCCCAGCGCTTTCCTGGGGCAGGGTCCGGCAGCCGAATTGCTGGTTTAACCTTTGCAATCAAGCCGTCCCGGAATGGGACTGGCGCTTACTAAACATCGCGAAACGCAAAAAGGCTAACCGGATGTTCACCCTTTTTGGCGAGGAAGGCCGCCTGTCCCGCGGGTGCGGAAGGCCAGGTCGCTCCTGCCTTGCGCAATCGGCCCGCTTAACCAGGCAAGGATGCGCATCGATGCCGAAGTACCGTTCCACCGTCCTCCTCGCGAGCAGCGCGATCGCCGCGCTTTCATTGCAGGGCTGCGCGACCTCCAGCGGCCCCGAACTTCCCCCGGCCAATGTCGTGCCGCTGCAGGAAGGCCCGGGCGAGGAATACATCATCGGCCCGATGGACGAGCTGACGATCCACGTCTGGCGCAACCCTGAGCTCGGCGCGGAGAAAATCCAGGTCCGCCCCGACGGGCGCATCACCACGCCGCTGGTGACCGACCTGCCGGCGGCGGGCAAAACTCCCACCATGCTGGCGCAGGATATCCGCCTGCAGCTCTCGCAATATATCGAGGAGCCGCTGGTGTCGGTGATCGTCAATCAGGCGAACAGCACCTTCGGTCAGCAGATCCGCATCATCGGCGCGACCGAGAAGCCGGCCTCGATGCCCTACCGCGCCAACATGACCGTGCTCGACGCGATGATCGCGGTCGGCGGGCTGAGCGAGTTCGCCGCCGGCAACCGTGCCAAGCTGATCCGCTTCGACAAGCAAAAGGGCCGACAGGTCGAATACAGCCTGCGGCTCGGCGACCTGCTCAAGAAAGGTGAAAGCCGTGCCAACGTCCTGCTGATGCCGGGCGACGTGATCATCATCCCGGAAAGCATGTTCTGAGAAGGCGGCCCACAGAATGAACGAAGTCTTCGAAGATCTGCGGACAGCGGTCTATTCGGTCTGGCGGCGACGCTGGCTGGCGCTGTGCGTCGCCTGGGGCGTGTGCGTGCTGGGCTGGCTGGTGGTCGCGCTGATCCCCAACAAGTACGAATCGAATGCACGGATCTATGTCCAGCTCGACGATGTGCTTGCCGAACAGCTTGAGATCGCAGGTGGTGCCGAGCGCGACATCACCCGCGTCCGCCAGACGCTGACCAGCTCGGTCAATCTCGAGAAGGTCATCCGCTCGACCCGTCTGGGCGAGGGGGTCGACGATCCGCGCAAGATGCAATCGGCGATCGAGAGCCTGACCAAGGCAGTCGAGGTCAAGAGCGAAGAGGACAATCTGTTCGAACTCGCTGCCGAGATCGGCAAGAGCGACCTGTCCGATTCCGAGAACGCCAAGCTGGCGCAGGACGTGGTGCAAAAGCTGATCGATATCTTCCGTGAGGAAAACATCGCCGGCAATCGCGGCGAAGTGGCCGAGACGGTGGTGTTCCTCGACAAGCAGCTCGAGGATCGCAAGAATGAACTCGAAGCCGCCGAACAACGCCGCATCGCGTTCGAATCCGAACATCCCGACCTGATCGGCGGGGCCGACGGCGTATCCAGTCGCCTGCAAACGATCCGTTCCGAGCTGCGCGATGTCGAGGCCGACCTGGCCGCCGCTTCGGCAGCGCTCGCCGGGAT
>JBGSPZ010000352.1:0-3876 GCA_041738375.1 Parerythrobacter sp.
TCGACCGCGAGCCTGCCGGCGACCGCGCTGCCTGCGCTGCCGCCGCCTATGACGATGATGTCGTAGTCCGCCATGTCCTCTCCTTTACGTAAAGGTTAGGCGGTCCGCTCCCCGGCTGCAATCGGGTTTTCTTGTGCCCCCGGTTCCGGACGCCCGGTTCGCTCTAGCCAGCGGGCGCGGATCATGTCCGACGTCTCGCGGCTGCCGTCGTGCGTCCAGCCGGGTTCGCGCAGCAGATACGACAGCTTATGCCGCCACGGCGCACGCCACATGTCCTGCACAATGCCGACCCACTCGTGGAACACCGACCACAACAGATTGAAGCTGCCGAGCTGCTTGACGATGCCGTAACGGATGCGCTCCTCGTCGGGGCATTCTTCCTCGAAGGTGCCGAACACCCGGTCCCACACGATGAACACCCCGGCATAGTTGCGGTCGAGATAGCGCGGGTTGGTCGCGTGGTGCACGCGGTGGTGGCTCGGCGTGTTCATCACCGCCTCGAACCAGCGCGGCATCTTGCCGATCGCCTCGGTGTGAATCCAGAACTGGTAGATCAAGTTGAACCCGCCGCAGATCGCGATCATCACCGGATGGAAGCCCAGCAGCACCAGCGGCAGCGCGAAGGCGAAGCCCAGTGTCAGTGCCCCGGTCCAGGTCTGCCGTAGCGCGGTGCTGAGGTTGTAGTGCTGGCTCGAATGGTGGTTGACGTGGCTGGCCCAGAACCAGCGCACCCGGTGGCCGAAGCGGTGGACCCAGTAGTACTTCAGGTCGTCGAGCACGAAACACAGCGGCCAGGCCCACCAAACCGTCCACCACTCCGGCCCGAAGTCGAAAATGCGATATTGCCAGACCCACAGGAACAGCGCGAGGAACAGCCCTCCGGTGATGAGCCCTGCCACGGTGCTGCCGAGACCGAAGGCGAGGCTGGTCAGCGTATCGCGCGGCTCGTAGGCCTCCGGCCGCTTCTTCCACGCCCACAGCATCTCGAGCAGCACGAGCAGCACGAAGCCCGGCACGGCATAGTCGACCGGCGAGAATTCAGGCACCGACTTTCTCCAGCCGCCGCAGGCTGGCAGCCCATTCCTGCGCTGCCTTGCCGAGATTGAGCGTGACTGTGCCGAAGGGTTTGTCTTCGGCACCGATGGTCAGCAGACCCTGGTCGAGCCGGGCCTCGGGGCGGGTGGTGATCAACCTCCCTGCGAAATGCGCGCCATGGCGGCGAAGCAGCAATATCCGGCCCGAGGCGTCGCGCAGGATCGCGCTGCAACCCGCGCGGTCGATCGCGATATCGACCGGATCGAACCCGCTAACGGCTTCATCCGCCAGTTCGCGCGCTTGGTCTTCGCTGCGAATCCGCAAATCCCCCCCAAGCCCGAGCCTGTGGGCAAGCCAGGCAAGCAGGAGTATGGCCACCAGCGAACCGCCGAATTGCGCGAGCTGCATCATGCCGCTCTACTGACAGAAGAGTCAGTTCCGGTCGAGAGGGGGAAGCATGCTTGCGCACTGCCCGGTGCACGATAGAGTGGCAGGCAAAAGGGGATTGCCGGAATGAAACTCATCGCACTGCTCGCCGCCACCTCGGCGCTCGCCATGCCTTCTGCAGCTTATGCGCAG
The DNA here is from genome assembly GCA_041738375.1 of Parerythrobacter sp. Classification (GTDB taxonomy): domain Bacteria; phylum Pseudomonadota; class Alphaproteobacteria; order Sphingomonadales; family Sphingomonadaceae; genus Parerythrobacter_A. The sequence continues at coordinate 1,615 of JBGSPZ010000352.1, forward strand.
CCGGTCGATCCCATCGCCGAAGTCGCGGCGCAGGAAGAACGCACCGAACGTGTCGCCAAGCAGATCTGGGACTGGGCCGAGCTCGGCTATCAGGAAACCCGTTCGAGCGGGCTGCTGCAGGACGAACTGGCGAAAGAAGGCTTCACCGTCACACGGGGGGTGGCAGACATCCCGACCGCATTCGTCGGCGAATGGGGCGAAGGCGGCCCGGTAATCGCGATTCTGGCCGAATTCGATGCCTTGCCGGGCATCACCCAGTCGAGCTCGGCCAGCCGCGATCTGGTGGCGGACAAGCACGCTGGCCATGCCTGCGGGCACAATCTGTTCGGCGCAGGCTCGCTCACTGCGGCGATCGCGGTCAAGCGCTGGCTCGAGAAGACCGGTACGCCGGGCCGCATCCGGCTCTATGGCACGCCCGCCGAAGAGGGCGGTTCGGGCAAGGTCTATATGGTCCGCGCCGGGCTGTTCGACGATGTCGATTTCAGCATCCATTGGCACGCCGACGATGAAAACAGCGCCGCCGCCCGCACCTCCCTCGCGAATCGCTCGGCCAAGTTCCGCTTTCGCGGGGTTTCCGCCCATGCCGCCGGCGCGCCGCATCGCGGTCGCTCGGCGCTCGACGGGGTCGAGGCGATGAACATGATGGTCAATCTGATGCGCGAGCACACCACGATGGATACTCGCATCCACTACGTCATCACCGAAGGCGGCTCGGCCCCCAACGTCGTGCCCGATTTCGCCGAGGTGTTCTATTATGTCCGCCATTCCGATGCCGACGAAGTACGTGCCTTGTGGGAACGGCTCGAAGCGACCGCGAGGGGTGCGGCCATGGGCACCGGAACGACAGTCGAATCGGAGATCATCCACGGCAACAATCCGCTGCTGGTCAACGAAGCGCTGGCGAGGATGATGGACGGCAAATTGCGCCAGCTCGGCGGGATCACCTATACCGCAGAGGAGCGGGCATGGGCCGAAGAAATTTCGAAGAGCTTCGGCGATGCGGCCGAGCCGCTCGACAGCGCGGCCGAGGTCAAACCCTACGACAAGTCGCTCGGTTACGGCTCGACCGATGTCGGCGATGTTTCTTGGGCGACGCCCACTGTCGGTGTGCGCACCGCGACCTGGGTGCCGGGCACCAGCGCGCACAGCTGGCAGGCGGTCGCCGCCAGCGGCAATTCGATCGGGGCGAAGGGCGCGCAACTGGCGGCCAAGGCGATGACGCTGGCAGCGGTCGAGCTGTTTACGAATCCCGAGTTGCGGGCGAGTGCGCGTGCCGAGTTCGATGCCTCGCGCGGGAAGGATTACGAATATGTCTCGCTGCTGGGCGACCGCGCCCCGCCGCTCGACTTCCGCGACTAGCGCACCTCAGCCCGTCTGGCCTGCGGCGAGCATGTCGATGGTCGGCCGAATCGGGGCGACGTCGTATCCGGCTGCCATCGCGCTTTCGGAAATGCCGTCGGGGGCGATCCCGGCCTTCGCCTGCGCCAGCGCCCACAGGAACGTCGATCGTGTCCCCGAACGGCAGTAGGCCAGCACTGCCCCGTCAGCCCCATCGAGGGCTTCCGCCATCGCCTCCACCTGCGGCAGGCTGAAGCCCGCGTGAGACACGGGAATCGCCACATAGGCAAGGCCATGGTCACTTGCCGCCCGGGCGATCTCCGCGCCCGGGACCTGGTCCGGGGACTCGCCGTCGGGCCGGTTGTTGATGATCGTGGTCACGCCCAGCCGCTTGGCCTCGGCGACATCCGCGAGAGAAATCTGCGGGCTGACCAGCATGCGGTCGCCCAGTCTGCGAAAATCGCTCATATCTCGATGTCCTTCGGTAGTGTTTGCCGCAGCCACCTGCGCACCGCAAGTTATCGATATTTGCGAAAATGTCATACTTTGGCGCCAGCCTTCCGCCAGTTGCTAATTCATTCGCCTAGCGCCGCGTTGTGCGCTATGGACGCGAATTGTTGGAGGGGTGGCCACGCGCGATCGGTCCAATAGATGCCAGGCTGGCCTGCCGTCCGGTCGCCTGGATTCTCGATAATCAGGGCGGGGTTACGAAGGTACGTTTTACACTATGGGTTACGATAGAGGCCGAAAGGGCCGCGGACGGGACAAGCGCGACGGCTTTGGCGAAGACGGTTTCGATCCGTTCGGTGGATCGCCGGGCGGATTTGGCGGTGACAGCTACGGCGGCGGGGGCGGTGATCGCTTCGGCGGCGGAGGCGACCGCTTCGGGGGCGGCGGCGGTGATCGCTTCGGCGGTGGCGGTGG